>CALHCK010000194.1 GCA_937936695.1 uncultured Polaribacter sp. | reverse complement strand
GTAGAGGTTTTATATTTACACCTTCTGGTTTAGCTTTTAGAAATACAGGTCTTGGTAATACGATACCTGGTAATTCTAATTTTATTTATGATATTGATTTATTTAAAGTAAATGTAGGTACAGATCATGATAATGATGGAGTAGCTACAATTGATGAAGATGGTAATGGTGATGGAGATCCTAGAAATGATTTTAATGATAGAAATAATTTAAGAATTCCTGATTATCTAAACCCTAATAGACCAGAGTAAAAAATAGCAAATTATATTTCGTAAGTAAAAGTCGATGTTAAAATAACATCGACTTTTTTTTATTAGTTTTTTAAGTCGTAAAACGTTTTATAATCATATAAAATAAAAACCTCAATTACTTGTCTTAAATAAGTAATTGAGGTTTTGTACTATTTTTACTTAAAACTCTTTTTAGAACTTAATAGAAAGCCCTATAATAACTTGATTAATTCTTGTATCAACATTTAAATTACTGTTAGCAGATGCAATTGACGATTTAAAATCTGATAAACCTCTTTCCCAACGAACATCTACACCAAAGCTACCAAATTCAACACCGCCACCAAACTGTATACCAACTGTAAAATCATCAGAATCTACATTTGAAATAGTTTCTACATTAGTACCAGACTCTATGATATATTGAAAAGAAGGACCTACAAACAAGTTGCCTACGCCAAAAATTTTCTTTCCTAATAAAACAGGTACATCAATTTTTTGAATAGTAAACGCTGTTACATTAGAACTAGGTGTTAATTTAATTTCATTTTCTAAGTTTGTGTATACAACCTCAGGTCTTACATACAAACCTAAAACAGGTACTTTAACACGAAACCATATACCTGCATGATATCCTGTTTTATTTTCTCCTCCTTCTGCAAGATCGTTTTTACTCTCTTTAATAGAATTAGAGTTGTAATTTACCCCACCTTTAATTCCAAAATCTGTTTGAGCGTTAGACAGTTGAATAGCTCCAAAAGCCAAACACAGCATTAAAATAAGTTTTTTCATTGTTTATCTAAGTTTAGTTGGAATAAATATAGGGTAAAAAAATATATTTTCTTACTTTCTTGAAATAACTTTTTTAGCAGCTTTTACAACAGCAGCAGCATCTAAACCATATTTAGCCATTAGTTCTTCTGGTGTACCAGATTCTCCAAAAGTATCGTTAGTTGCAACAAATTCTTGTGGGGTAGGTGTGTTTAAAGCTAATGTTCTAGCAACACTTTCACCTAAACCTCCTAATTTATTATGCTCTTCAGCAGTAACTATACAACCAGTTTTAGCAACAGATTTTAAAATAATTTCTTCATCTAAAGGCTTTATAGTGTGAATGTTTATAACTTCAGCAGAAATACCTTCTGCTTCTAATTTTTCAGCAGCTTGAATAGATTCCCATACTAAATGACCAGTAGCTACAATAGTAACATCTGTACCTTCGTTAAGTAAAATACCTTTACCAATTTCAAATTTAGCATCTTCTGGCATAAAAACAGGTACTTTTGGTCTACCAAATCTTAAATATACAGGACCTTCAAATTCTGCAATTGCAATAGTAGCAGCTTTTGTTTGGTTGTAATCACAAGGATTAATAACCGTCATACCAGGTAACATTTTCATTAAACCAATGTCTTCTAATATTTGGTGTGTTGCTCCATCTTCACCTAAAGTAACCCCCGCATGAGAAGCACATATTTTAACATTTTTATCTGAATAGGCTACAGATTGACGAATTTGATCATAAACACGACCAGTAGAAAAGTTAGCAAATGTACCTGTAAAAGGTATTTTACCTCCAATAGTTAATCCTGCAGCAATACCAATCATATTTGCTTCAGCAATTCCTATTTGGAAAAATCTTTCTGGGTTTTCTTCTATAAATTGATTCATTTTTAATGAACCAATTAAATCAGCACATAAAGCAACAACATTTGGGTTTGTTCTTCCTAATTCTGTTAAACCATCACCAAAACCAGAGCGAGTATCTTTTTTTTCTGTATACGTGTATTTTTTCATTGTAAAAATATTGTGTTGTAAAATTTTGCGTAAAAATAAACTTTTATTTTAAGTATTTGTCTATAACTGTATCAATTCTTTATAGAGTTTTTCTGTAGGTAAACCAACTACATTAAAATAGCTTCCTTCTATTTTTTTTATAGCTATTAATCCTATCCATTCTTGTATTCCGTATGCACCTGCTTTATCAAAAGGTTGATAATTATCTACATAGTAACCTATTTCATCATTAGTAATTTCTTTAAAATAAACAAAAGTGGTCTCATTTATTATCTTTTGAAAGTGTTTACTTTTTATACTTATTGATGTTATTACCCTATGTGCTTTACCCGATAAAGATTGTAGCATAGCAATTGCTTCTTCTTTGTTTTTTGGTTTTCCTAAAGCTTTATTTTCTAACCAAACTATAGTATCTGATGTTATTAAAAGGTCTTTTTTAGATAGATTGGTAAAAGCTTCTGCTTTTAAATTAGCTAAATAATCTGTAATTTCAGATGCTTTTAAGTTATTAGGGTATACCTCATTAACTTCTTTTAATTGTATTGAAAAATCAATATTTAAATCTTTAAAAAATTGTTGTCTTCTAGGAGATCCTGAAGCTAAAATAACATTGTAATCTTTTAATTTATTGGCTAGCATTTGTAAATATAATAAAGGTTGATAGGTTTAGTTAATAGAAAATAGAAGCATTGACAAAATTCCAAAAAACATGATAAATTTCATCAAGCGACTTAACATAGAAAAATCTCTTTTGCTTTTTGCAATCCATAGTTTATACAAAAAATAAAGTAGCGGTATAAAAATAAGAAGAATACCATAGCTTAAGAATAAATAATAATTATTTAAAAATTGTAATACAATTATCAAAATAAAAAATAATAAGCAAGATAGGTAAAAAGCAATTTTTGCAGCTCTTTGTCTGCCTATAATAATTGGTAGTGTTTTTGCGCTAATTTTTATATCACCGTTAATATCTTCTATATCTTTTATTATTTCTCTAATCAACGTAGTTAAAAAAGAAAAAATAACAAAAACGTAAATAGTATTGTTTAAATTAAAAGAATAAGCTTGCTTAAGTTGTATGTGTCTCGTAATGTTTTGTCCGTTATTTATATTAATATGTTCAAAATTATTGATTAAAATTATAATTAATAAAACAAAAGTAGAAACCAGAATGTTACCTAAAAGAACTGTTTTTTTTATATGTTTAGAATATATAAATAACCCTATTACTGTAAATATAAAAATACAAATATTGTTAGTTTGATGTTTGTTATAAGACAGTATAATACCAATAAGTAAACCGCTAAAGGTTGAAAAATAATAATAAACCCAAGCAGTTTTTTTAGATATTTTTTTATTGATATATGTTTTTTGAGGTTTATTAATAATGTCAGATTCAACATCATAAATATCATTAATAATATAACCACCAGCTGTTATTAACAGTACACTAATTGTTAAGAGGATAAAGTTTAAATGAGAAAAGTAAGAACTAGTGATAAAAGAGTGTAAAAAAGCGTATTTAGTTAAAACCATTGTTAGTAAAACCATCAAAAGGTTTTTGTAACGAATAAGTTTTATAAAGTTCATTACTGATTAAAGCTTTTTTTAATTCTTGCTAAATCACGTTTGTTATCTCTGTCTTTTAAAGTATTTCGTTTGTCGTGGGTTTGTTTACCTTTTGCTAGTGCTATTTCTAATTTAGCAAAGCCTCTTTCATTTATAAACAAACGTAAAGGTACAATTGTGTTTCCTTTTGCTTCAACATCTTTTTTTAAGCTGCGTAGTTCTCTTTTATTTAGTAAAAGTCTACGTTCGCTTTTAGGTTTGTGGTTAAAATGATGGCCAAAAATATATTCCTGAATATACATATTAACAATAAACAATTCGCCTCTATCATTAAATTCACAAAAGCTTTCAGTAATTCTTGCTTGACTTAATCTAATAGACTTTATTTCTGTACCTGTTAATTGAATTCCGGCAACATGCTTGTCTAGAATTTCATATTCAAAACGAGCTTTTTTATTTTGTATGTTTATTTTTTTCTGCATAATCGTCTTCACAAAAGATTAACAAATATACATTTTTCCTTTGGTGAAAGAAGCGTAATTTTGATAACAATTTTTATTACAAATCAAAAAAAATAATATGAGATTTTTTTATTTATTACTATTAGTTTTAATAGTTTCTTGTAAACCAGCTACCAAAAAATTAACAGCTCAACAAATTATTGACAAAAGTTTTGAAAATACTGGTGTTGGTAAATTAGAAAAAGCTGAAATACAATTTATGTTTAGAAATACACTTTATTTTGCCAAAAGAAATGGAGGTGATTTTTTTTTAGGAAAGAAAAAAGATAGTATTGTTGATGTTTTAAGTAATGATGGTTTTAAAAGATTGATAAATGAAGAGGGAGTGATTTTACCAGAAATTTTATCTAATAAATATGCAAATGCAATAAACTCTGTACATTACTTTTCTGTGTTGCCCTATGGGTTAAATGATAAAGCGGTACAGAAACAGTTAATGCCTTCTGTAGACATTAAAGGAGAAGAGTATTACAAAATTAAAGTAACCTTTAAAAAAGAGGGAGGAGGAGAAGATTATCAAGATGTTTTTATTTATTGGATAAGCAAAAAAGATTTTAATTTAGATTATTTGGCATATTCTTACAATACAAACGGAGGCGGTATTAGATTTAGAGCTATTAAAAAAGAACAAATAATTAACGGAGTCCGTTTTGTAGATTATGATAACTATAAGCCAAAAATAGTATCTACATCGCTAGAAAGTATTGATGAAGCATTTAATAAAAAAGAATTAATAAAAGTTTCTGAAATTGTTTTAAAAAACATAGAAGTTACTTTAAATTAAATTATCTACAAAATAAAAAGAGTAACCTAAAAAGGTTACTCTTAATATAACACGCATAGATGGGGTGTTATTTCTATATAAACTTACTTTGGGAGTAGTTATCTTTTGTTTAAAATAAAACTTTAATCTACGCTATTTTGTCAATTTTATATTATTAAACAAATATTTTTTTTGATTAAATTTTTGTTTAACTGCTTTAACAAATTTACATTTTTTTTTAAGATATACTATTTTATCTAATTTAAAATACTGTTTTTTATGTAATTGTTTGGTTATAAGCTTGTTTAATTTAATTTTAAAAACGAGATATTATAGTTTATACCTAAATTAATAAAAGCACTACTTAAGCTACCTCCTTGTGCTTTTACATAACCACCAGCTGCTCTTAGTTTTAGATTATCAGATATTTTATAATCTATACCTACACTAGGTTTTGCAATTAACCCTTGCCCAGTACTAATATTACCACCACCAGATGCACCTGCTAAAAACTGGGCAAATATAGAAGTAGAGTTATTTAAAAGAGTATTTGTTTTTAAGCCAAAACCAACAAGACCTTCTGCATAAGCACCTGCGTTTCCAAAATTAGCAAATGACGTTTGACCCGAAAGAAATAAATTTTTATTTAAGTTGATATTTAATTGTAATGAAATTTGATGCAGGTTTTCAGTAGGGTTTTGCATTCTTTCTGCATCAAAATATAAATCTTGTTTTATAATTACATCAAAGGTTTTAAATTTACCAGATGTATATGATTTATTTTCACTAATAGTACCACCTCTTTCTACATAATATTTTAATCCAAAACCAAGAGTAGAAGTGGTAAATTTATTGTTAGGGGTTAATAAATATCCTTTGTTAACAGAAATAAATAAATCATTAAAAATTCTTTGTTCTATAGATACATCAGGGTAAATTAAAAAACCACCATTTGTATCTACACCACCACCACCACCAGCACCTATACCAAATTTGGCAAGAATGTTAGTGTTATTATTATTTAAGGTTAAATTGTAACCACCTCCTAAAAAAACATTCATATAACCACCTCTAATACCATCATAGGCACCATCTACTTTTACAAAAGAAAACCAATTTTTAGTTAAGTAAGAACTAAATTCAAAACCTGCTAAACGTATTGTTTTTCCTTTAAGCGGTGTACCATCTGTTAAAGGCGTATCACTAATGGCTTTTAAATTATTAAAATGTGCCATTAAAGAACTTCTTCTTGTTTTTTGATTCCAAGTTGTTTTATTTAAATCAATAATTTCAAATTCTTTATCTGAAGAATCGCTATTGGCATAATCAAAGTTTAAAGGAATTTCTAGACTAACATTAAGTTGGTGGTTTTTTATGGCACCACCATCAAAAAAATCAACATATGACCAACCAGTATTAATAGAGAATTTTTTAAAATCGTAACCAATATTTGCATGGGGCAAAATAAAAGCACCACCACCATCTAGAGCAGCAGCACCACCACCACCACCAAAATGAAACCCTGCGTCTACATAAAATTTATCAGAAAAATATTTTTTAATACCTGCGTTTATTCCTAAAGTAAAAAAACCACCTCTTTCACCAGAAACAGCACCATAAATACCAACACCTGTATATGCCCAGTCATTTAAAAATAAGTTATAATGTATACCTGAAAAACCCATGTTAGATTCGTTTAAAATATTAGGGTCTTCGGGCATTTTAATAGATAAGAAATCTAGTTTAGCAAAACCTTTTTGAAATTTTTTAGCAGGAATATCTCCTGTCTGTGCAAAAAAAGATTGTTGTAAAAATAGGATACTGAATACTAAAAAAAGTTTTTTCATTTTATCTTTTATCAATGGTAATAATTATAGTTTTAGAAGCAGGTGTATTGCTAATTTTTGCAGTATTTTTTAAAGGAACTAATACATTGGCTTCAGGAAAATAGGTTGCAGTACATTGTTTAGGGATGTTATAAGGAATCACTAAAAAACCTTTAGCAATTCTTTTTTCATTATTAAAATGACTTGTTAAGTCTACCAAATCTAATTTTTTTAACCCCAAAGCAGCAATGTCTTCTTTATTCATTAAAACAACTCTTCTCTCATTTAAAATCCCTCTATATCTATCATTTAAACCATAAATGGTAGTGTTGTATTGGTCGTGGGTTCTAATAGTCATCATCATAAATTGATTATTAGCTAAACCAATATCAGAAGGCGTGTTTAAACTAAAGTTTGCGCTACCTGTTTTGGTAGGCGTAAAATTATTGTCTCTAGCATTGTTAGGCAAATAAAAACCACCTTTAATTCGTACTCGTTTATTATAATTTTTAAAACCAGGTATAGTTGCTTCAATTTTATCACGAATAAAATCATAATTACTTATTAAGTATGTCCAATCTGTGCTTGTATCTTTTAAAGTAGCTTTGGCAACGCCTGCAACTATTGCAGGTTCGCTTAACAAATCTTTAGCACATGCAGGTAATGTTCCTTTAGATTGATGCACAATTCCCATAGAGTTTTCTACAGAAACAAATTGTTCTCCTGTTGCTTGTATATCTTTTTCAGTTCTTCCTAAACATGGCAAAATCAATGCTTTTTTACCCGTAATTAAATGGCTTCTATTTAGTTTGGTAGATACCTGTACCGTTAAATTACAATTTCTTAAAGCGGTTGCGGTATATACAGTATCTGGTGTTGCAGATATAAAATTACCTCCCATACCAAAAAATACTTTTACTTTTTTTTGATGCATTGCTTCAATAGCATTTACAACATCAAAACCATGTTTTCTAGGCGCTTTAAAATGAAATTCTTTTTCTAAATTATCTAAAAAAGGATCTTTAGGTTTTTCCCAAATCCCCATAGTTCTATCTCCCTGAACATTAGAATGTCCTCTAACCGGACACGTACCCGCTCCTTTCTTACCAATGCTACCTTTTAATAGTAAAATATTTACAAGTTCTCTAATATTATCTACGGCATTTTTATGCTGAGTTAAGCCCATAGCCCAACAAAAAATTATTTTTTCATTGTTAATAATTAATTCAGCAGCCTTTTTTATAATTTCTATTGATAAACCTGTTTGCGGAAGAAGTTCTTGAATGCTATAATTGTCTAAATCTTTTAGCATTGCGTTTATACCCGCTGTTTTTTCTTTTATAAATTGATGATTAAAAACACTACCCGGATTTTTAAGCTCTTCTTCTTTCATCAGTTTTAAGATGATTTTTAACAAGGCAACATCTCCGTTTATTTTAACCTGTAAAAATAAATCTGTTAGTTGTTGTCCAGAGCCTATCCATTTTAACGGATTTTGTGGGTCTTTATAGCTCATCAATCCAACTTCGGGTAACGGGTTAATGGTTATTATTTTTCCACCTCTCTTTTTTGTTTCAGATAAAGCTGTAAGCATTCTGGGGTGATTAGTACCTGGATTTTGCCCTATAACTATTACTAAATCTGCATGATTAAAATCGTCTAAAGTAACAGAACCTTTACCAATGCCTAAAGTTTCAGAAAGTGCAGCTCCACTAGATTCGTGACACATATTAGAACAATCGGGTAGGTTGTTAGTACCAAATTGACGTACAAAAAGCTGGTACAAAAATGCAGCTTCATTACTTGTTCTGCCAGAAGTATAAAAAACAGCCTCATCAGGATTTTCTAGAGCATTTAATTCATCACCAATCATGTTAAAAGCTTCTTTCCAAGAAATTTCTTCGTAATGATTTTTTCCTTCAGGTAAATACATCGGATGAGTAATACGACCACTTTTTCCGATTTCGTAATCGGATAATTCAGATAACTCTTCTACTGAGTGCGTTGCAAAAAACAACGGAGATACTTTGTTTTTTGTAGCTTCTTCGGCAACAGCTTTAGCTCCGTTTTCGCAATATTCTGCTAAAAAAGCTCTTTTTTCATCAGGATCTGGCCACGCACAACCAGGGCAGTCAAAACCTTTTATTTGATTTATATTAGCTAATAATTGAATTCCTTTTTTTACACCAACTTCTTTTGTAACATGAGACAAAGCAGATTGTATTGCTTTAACGCCTACTGCGGTTTTTGGTAGTTTGGTAATTGTAATACCTGTTAATTTTTCAGGTGGTTGTTCTTTAGGAGTCTTAGCCATTATTTATTTTTTATAAACGAAGGATTAGCGTAGATAGTCATTTTCTGTTCTCTTGTAAAGCCAATTAGGCAAATTCCAAATTCTTTAGCAAAATCTACTGCCAAAGAAGAGCATGCAGAAACAGCTACAATTACTGGTATTTTAGCAATAAAAGCTTTAGAAACTATTTCATAAGAAACGCGTCCGCTTACCAATAAAAAATGAGCTTGTTTAAGAATGTTTTTTGATAATAAGTCTCCAACAGTTTTATCTACAGCATTGTGCCTACCAATATCTTCTTTAATACTTAATAATTCTTGATTTTTATTAAAAATAGCTGCAGAGTGGCTACCTCCAGAATTTTTAAATGTAGTTTGATATTGCGTCATTTTAGTGTACATAGCATGTAATTCTTCACTTAAAAAAACAGATATGTCATTTAATTTGGCACCAGTAACTTTAATGTCTTTTAATTCTTTTTTACCGCAAATGCCACAAGAAGAAACAGATAATAAAGTACGTTTGTTTAAATAACCTTTCCCTAAAAAATCTGAAGGAATGTTGATATTTATGATAGAGGGTACGTTGTTGTCTGTTTTTATTATTTGATAGATAAAATTTTTGCTGCTTTTGTAAATATCCTCTGCAAATAATAAACCTCTAATTAAATCGATATCATTATCTGGAGTTCTCATAACAACAGTATAAGGTTTGTTGTTTATATTTATTTGTAATGGAGCCTCTAATACTAAAACATCTAAAATAGCATTATGCGTGTCTTTATTTATTTTAATTCCCTGATACGTTAATGTCTGCATAAATAAAAATCTACTTTACATACAAACTTAATGAAAAAATAGGTGGTAAAAAATAAAGACTAACAACAATAGTAATTGTTTCCATATTTTTATTTAAAATATAAAAAAAATAAAAATATTTTATTTTACACAAGAAATAACAACCAATTCATTTATATTTAGTGTTGTAAAAAATAAATAAGAATTTCCACCATCTTTAATTTTTGTTTCTTTTCTAATTTGAGCAACCGTTTTTGGAAAATTTCTGGTAGTAATATTTGCTTGATTATTAGTAACCAAACTTTTTACTTTTTTCTTATTATAAGGTATTGTTGTTACAACTTTAAAAGCTCTTCCAGGAAAATCAATTAATGTATCTGAGGTATATAAATGTGAATGTTGATGCAATTTAAAAACACCTAATTGAGCTGCCAATTGATGGAATCCGCCTGATTTTAAAATTGCAGCATTGGGTTCGTATAAGTAGGTGAGAGGCTTAGAATATTCTGCAATTGCAGAGGTGTTGTATGTAAAGTTAAAAAGTTGTTTGCTGTCTTTTAGGATATTAACTGTTTTAACTTTAATAGCATCATCATAATTTTTTTCTAATAGAAAAAGCAATTCTTTTACTTCATTTTTTACTGCAACAACGTGAATTTCTTTCACATATTTTAATTCGTTAATAGTGCTAGTAATATCTAATATAGGAGAATTTTTTATAAGTATTTGATTGGTTTTCTCTAATAAAAAAGATAGGTTTTCAGGTACATTAGGTAAACAATCTTTCAATAAAAAAACTTTTCCTTTGGCATCATTTCTTCTAGAAGGGTCTATATAAATACAATCTAAAGTTTGTGCTGTTTTTTTTATGTATTCTATACCATCACCAGAAAATGTTGTAATGTTTTTTATTGATAACTGTTGGTAATTGTATTTTACAATTTCAGATAAATCTGGATTAATTTCGCAATGAATAACAGTATTAAA
>CALHCK010000193.1 GCA_937936695.1 uncultured Polaribacter sp. | reverse complement strand
TTTATCAGCATTTGTAATCCTAATTCTAAACTTAGCAAACCAGATGCACCAAAAGTGTGTCCTAATTTCCATTTATTAGTAGTTAAAAAAGGTACGTCTTCTCCAAATACTTTAGAAATAGCATTTACCTCAGAAGAATCTCCTTTTATTGTTCCAGGTGCATGCATAACAATAGCGTCTACTTCTTTAACAGACATACCGCCTAAAGCCATTTTCATGGACTCTTGAAAACACTTAGCATCTGCAGATATTGATGTGTTGTGTTTTAAAACCTCTGTAGCATAACCTACTCCTATAATTGTTGCTAATGCATTTTTTACCTCACCTTTTTCTAAACAAATTGCCGCAGCTCCTTCTCCTAAAACCATTGTATTTTTAGTTTTTAATAGATCAAAAGCTTTACATGGATATTCTTCTTTACTTTTAGAATACACTTTTAACGCTTGCATTTGCGCTATTGTAAAATCTGTTAAAGGAGCTTCACTTCCACCTACTAAAAATTTATTTGTCATACCCGAGTTTATCCAAGCAACTCCATTTAACAACGAATGTAAAGCTGTAGAACAGGTTATAGAATGTGATATTTCTGGACCATTAGTTTGCAAATCATGAGCCACCCAAGAAGATATATTACCTAATGTTGTGGTGGGAGAACTTAAAGTAGCAGATTTTTGTGTTTCTAAAAATTCTTTATGATATTTCTCAAACAATGTTGTTGCTCCTCTAGAAGAACCAAAATTAACCCCAAAGTTATGTGTTTTTTGCCAATTTGCTTTTTTAATAGCCTTTCTAGCAACAAAAAGCGCAAATAATACAGATCTATCTAAACTTTTATATTTAATATCAGAATTTTTAACTTTTAAAACCTCCTGATTACTCTGTTCCGAAAGATTACCTACATAAGCATTTGTATTAGAAAACTCTTTTTCTTCTAAAAAATGATTTTTAGATGTGTAACTTTTTAAAATCTCTTGAGTATTACTACCTAAAGCAGATATAGAAGCTATAGATGTTATAGAAATGGGTGCTATCATAATTCGGCAAAAATAAGTTTTATTAAGCAGAACATCACAGTTACTATGTAATCGGAATTAATATTTTAAAAATTATTTTATACTATTGATCACTTCTTTTAAAAAGTTATTCTCTTTAAAGTTTTTTAAACCCGTACGTACAATTACCATTTCTTGATCTGGTAACACATATATTCTTTGTCCCTGAAATCCATCTGCGAAATACATATTTTCAGGAACATCTTTAAATCTTTTACCTTTATTTAGCCAAAATTGTGCACCATACAAACCTTTAGAAGTAGGTGTAGGTGTAGTTACATAATCTACCCATTTTTTTGTAAACAAAATGTCTCCATTCCAGTTTCCATTATGCAAATACAATAATCCAAATTTAGCCCAATCTCTTGTTGTTGCCCAAGAATAGGAAGAAGCCACATAATTACCACTTAAATCAGCTTCTAAAACCATAGAATTCATTCCTATTTTATCAATTAAGTTAGTGTACCAATAATCTAAATAATCTTGCTCTGTTTTAAAATAACCTCTTAAAATTCCAGACAATAAATTAGAAGTACCAGACGAATAATTCCAAGACTCGTTTGGAGTACCTACCAGCGGCTTATTTTCTTGCATTTTAGTCATGTCTCTTTCTAAAAACAACATTTTAGTAGCATCAGATATTGTCGCATAATTCTCATCCCACTCTAAACCAGAATTCATTTGTAATAAATTATGAATTGTAATATGTTTACGATCATCTTTTTGCCAAGATTTAATAGGTGCTGTGTCTGTAACTTTTAATTTCTGTTGATGTTGCATGATTCCGAAAACAGTACTTAAAATACTTTTCGTCATAGACCAACCCAATATTTTCGAATCTTTATGAAACCCATCTGTATATTTTTCTGCAATTATTTGATCTTTATATACTATTAAAACAGATCTAGTTTTACTTTCTTTAAAAATTGAATGTACCGTATTGTTCAGTTTTTTATAGTCTATATTTTTAAAAATAGTATCTTTCTGTGGAGCATTTCCGTAAGGATAAGGTGTACTAACATTTGAAACCAGCCTTTTAGGTGTTAAATAACTCGCACTTTCATCTTTTTCATCTAAAGTTAAAACAGCCCCTAAGCCTTTTCTGTAAATTGCTTTTCTTGTTAACAAACCAAATGCAGAAGAAATAACGGATTTTTGTTCTGTATCTAATTTATCTGAAGCTAAATTTACGGGAGAAAAATCATTATCTACAGCGTCTGTATACTCTAAAGTTCTGTTTGCTATAAATACAGAAGATGTTATATTTTTAGCTGAGTAACCTGCCAAAATATTTAGTTTTGGATAATTATAAACAACCGCTAAAATTATAAAAGCTAAAAGTACATACAGAATTCTCTTAAAAATTTTCATAAAACATAGTATTAAATATCAATACCCTTGTAAAACAAAGGAATTATGCGTTAGCTCTAAGTTACTAATTTTATTAGTTTTAAACTAGCTAATCATGTAACTAAAAAATGACAACTACTACTAATAACGGTAAAAACAGAAGTAATAAAAAAGTAGTTTAGTTCTGATTGATAACTTCTCTTCTAATACTATCTTTAGTATTTTACAAGAAATTATTAATAAAATTAAACTTATTTTTATCTCTACAAATTCAGTTTCATAAAAAACTAATACCATAAAAAAACCACGCAATTGCGTGGTTTATTATTTTTATGCTAATTAAAGTTTTTATAAATCGAAACCTATATTTACTTTTAATTTTTCAGCAATAATCTTTGTAATTCTTTGTTTTACTTCTGGTATTTTAACACTCTCTAAAACTGTGTTAGCAAAAGCAAACATTAATAATGCTTTTCCTTCTTTTTTAGGAATACCACGTTGTTGCATGTAAAATAACGCATCATCATCTAACTGACCAATAGTACAACCGTGAGAACATTTTACATCATCTGCAAAAATTTCTAATTGCGGCTTTGCATTAATCGTAGCTTTATCACTCATTAAAACATTGTTGTTTTGCTGATATGCGTTTGTTTTTTGAGCTTCTTTTTCTACAATTACCTTACCATTAAATACAGCTGTAGAACGCTCGTCATAAATCCCCTTATAATCTTGGTGACTTTCGCAATTAGGCTCTATATGATGTACTAATGTATGATGATCTACATGTTGTTTACCTTCTATAATTGTAATTCCTTTTAAGATAGAATCTATATGCTCTCCTTTTTGGTAAAAGTTTAAATTATTTCTAGTGATATTTCCTCCAAAAGAAAATGTATGTACAGATACTACACTATTAGATTTTTGCTCTATGTAAGAATTATCTACCAAAGATGCATTTTCATCATCATTCTGAATCTTATAAATATCTACAGTAGCGTCTTTTGCAGCATATACTTCTGTAACTGCATTTGTTAATACTGCATTAGAAGTTAAACTCTGGTGACGCTCTATAATCTGCACGTGTGCATTTTGCTCTGCTACAATTAAATTTCTTGGCTGTAACATAGTTGCAGTTTCTGCACCTGTAGTAAAATTAATAATTTGTATTGGTTTTTCTACCTCTACATTTCTAGGGATATAGATGTATGCTCCCTCATTTGCAAAAGCAGTATTTAAAGAAGTTAAATTGTCTTGCTTTGCTATTTTATTAAAGTAGTTTTCTATACTTGCCTTATATTTTGGTTTTGTTAATGCCGCAGACATTAAACAAACATCAAAAGTTTCGTGAGTAGTTTCAGACAAGAAAGAACTGTATTTACCATCTATAAAAACAAGCTTGTAAGCATCTATATCATGAATAAAATATTTTTTAACATCAGATAACTCTATGTCATTTTCTTTATTAGGAAAAAGACTATAATCTTGCTTTAAAACAGCGTTTAATGATGTGTATTTCCAAGCTTCTAACTTTTTAGTAGGAAACCCTAATTCTTCAAAATTTTTAAACGCTTTAGAACGAATTTCATGTATATCAGAATTGGTATTTACACCATTTTCAAATGCTACGTATGATGATAGTAATTTATCTTTTAATTCCATCTTTTCAATCTTCGTTTGGCAGTCTAAGGTTATATTAACTTGGTTAGTTAACTTACCAAGACTGTCTTTTTTTATTGTTAATTTACTTTTAGTAGCCGCTTACTATTTTAAGTAGCAACTTGCTTTACAAGAAATTATACTAATTCTTGCTTAATCCAGTCGTATCCTTTTTCTTCTAACTCTAAAGCCAAAGAAGCATCTCCTGTTTTTACAATTTTACCATCGTGTAAAACGTGTACAAAGTCTGGTACTATATAATCTAACAAACGTTGGTAATGTGTAATTACAATTACAGCGTTGTCTTTAGATTTTAATTTATTTACACCATTAGCAACAATACGTAAAGCATCAATATCTAAACCAGAATCAGTTTCGTCAAGAATGGCTAATTTTGGCTCTAACATTGCCATTTGGAATATTTCATTACGTTTCTTTTCTCCTCCAGA
>CALHCK010000192.1 GCA_937936695.1 uncultured Polaribacter sp. | reverse complement strand
GCATTTGCTCTATAGCTCCACCAAGAATATTCTTGCTTTTCTTTATTAAGAAATCTAAAACTGTCTACAAATCCATTATTTATAAAGTCTCCAATCCAAGTTCTTTCTTCTGGTAAAAAACCAGATACACCTTTCATTTTTGGGTTATGAATATCAATAGCCTCATGACAAATATTATAATCTCCACAAATAACCAAATTAGGAATTTCTTGTTTTAATTGATTAATGTACTCCTGAAACTCATCCATATAATTAAACTTAAAACTTAATCTTTCAGAATTAGTACCAGAAGGTAAATACAAACTCATTATAGAAACATCGTCAAAATCTACACGTAAGTTTCTTCCTTCAAAATCCATACTTTCTATACCTGTACCATAGACTACATTATTGGGTTTGTTTTTACAAAAAATGGCTACAGAAGAATATCCTTTTTTCTGTGCAGAAAACCAATAATGATAAGGATACCCAGCTGCTTCAAATAAAGAAACATCTAGCTGCTCTTTGTGAGCTTTAGTTTCTTGTATGCAAATTACATCTGGACTCGCTGCTTGCAACCAATCTAAAAAACCTTTTTTTAAAGCTGCTCTAATTCCGTTTACGTTGTATGATATTATCTTCATTTTAATAACTGTCTCTTAATTTTCTTCTCATTACCTTGTTAGATGCTGTTCTTGGTAATGCTTCTATTTTAACTAAATCTGCTACTTTAAATAACGGATTTATTTCTCTTTTTATTAATTGTTGCGCTTGTACTATTCGGTCTTGTTCATTTTTAATCACCTGATTTTTTGCTACATAAAAAACAACTAATTTACTAGGTCCTCCTTCTTTTTCAGACACTGCTATTGCTGCACATTCTTCTATAAAATTTAAGCTATTTAACACCTCTTCTATCTGAATTGCACTTACTTTTATACCACCCAAATTCATAGCATCATCTACACGTCCTAAAATCTTAAAATAGCCATTTTCTAAAACCTCCAACTCATCTCCATGTCGCCTTAAAACTTCTTTATATTTTGGGGTATCTTTATAATAAATATCATGATGATTCTTATTTAACAACTCTGTAGACAACCCCATAATAGGCGGTATTATAAACACTTCTCCTTTAGTGGTTTGTTTATTTCTATCATCTAAAATCAAAAAATCAGTTCCTAATGCTTTTGCAGAAAAAGTACTTGCGTAATTATTTTGTACTACAGTACTTGTTACATAACCACCACCAATTTCTGTACCTCCACAATATTCTATAATTGGTTTGTTTGCCGCTAATTGCATTAAATACCCCATATCTGTTGGGTTAGAAACCTCTCCGGTAGAGCTAAAACACTTTATAGCATTCCAGTTAAAAGTTTCCATACATGCAGTATTTTTCCAATGCTTTACAATACTAGGTATTACCCCAAGCATGGTTACTTTTGCATTTTGTACAAAAGCGCCAAATTCTTTACTTAAAGGAGCGTCGTAAAACAACCCTATAGTAGCTTTATTTATTAACGTTGTAAAAATTAACCAAGGCCCCATCATCCAACCTAAATTAGTAGGCCAGCATACAACATCTTTTTTTTGTATATTTTGATGATAAAACCCATCTGACGCAGCTTTAATTGCTGTTGTAGCATTCCAAGGAATTGCTTTTGGTGCTCCTGTTGTACCAGACGAAAATAAAATAGTTATTGTTTCTTGTGCCGACTGTTTTATAGATTCGAATACCGTATTTTCAGATAAAAAATCGCTCCAAAAAACATCTTCATCTCTTTTGTATAGAGATGTATTTTTATTATTAACAACTACTATTTTAGTTGCATTTGCTGCTACATTTTTATCGTATAACGGATATTCTTTACCTGCTCTTACAATAAAATCTTGTGTAAAAACTACTTTAGGCTTGGTTAAATTTAACCGTATTTTTATTTCTTCAGATGAAAAACTATCTACAATTGTTGCAACTTTTACACCTGCTTTTAAAGCTGCTAAATAAATAGCAACACACTCTAAAGTCATTGGTAAATTTATTGCTATAGTATCTCCTTGTGTAACATCTAAAAATTTAAAACTATTTGCTATTTTATTAACAAGTTCTTTTAACTCTTTTTGTGTTACTTTACGTATACTTTTATTTGATTGTTGATACACCAAAACATTAGCATCATCAGAATTTTGAAAACAAGAATCTACAATATTAAGTGTAGCTTTATACAGCCACTTTGCATTTTCTACACCTGTATCAACATTTAAAATTTCAGTGTATTTTTTATGCTGAATAATATTTAATGCCTTAATAGTTTCTTCCCAAAAATCTTCTTTATTTTTTACAGACCATTCCCATAAACTAGTATAAGAAGTAAATTTATGCTGCTGCATAAGTTTACCTATATTAGAATTATTAATACTATTTTTTGTTGGTTTCCATATCATATAAAAAAGGATACTTTTAAAAATCTAAACCATCTTCTAAATCGTCTCCTTTTTCTTCTTCTTTGGCTTCTTTTTTATCACAATTAATATTGATATTTAAAGTTTCTGGCTTTTCAAAATCTTCTTTACTAATCTTTAAAGCTTTATTTGCATAACATTTTTTCATGTATAAAGCCCAAGAAGGCAAAGACATAGATGCTCCTTGTCCTTTAGAAATCCCTTTAAAATGGATGGCTCTATCTTCTCCACCAGTCCACACACCTGTTACCAAATTAGGCACAATTCCCATAAACCAACCATCAGATTGATTTTGAGTAGTACCTGTTTTACCTCCTATAGGATTTGTAAAATTATACGGATGCCCTGTAACATATTTAGGCTTTGCGTATGTAGAATGTAAACGAGCTCCAGAACCAGATTGTGTAACTCCTTTTAACAAATCTAAAACTACGTATGCAGACTCTTCACTTAAAACTTCTTTTGTTTCAGGGATAAATTCTTCTAAAACTGTTCCGTTTTTATCTTCTATTCTAGTTAAAATCATTGGAGATACACGTAAACCTTTATTTGCAAAAGTAGAGTATGCACTCACCATTTCATATAAAGATAATTCTACGGCTCCTAAAGCTATAGATGGATTTGCAGGAACATCACTTTCTATACCCGCAGATTTCGCCAAACGAGCTACATTCCCTGGAGATACCATATCTATTAATCTTGCAGACATGGTATTTACAGAATTTGCTAAACCTTCCTTTAAACTTAACATATTACCATATTTCTCTTCAGAGTTTTTAGGCGTCCATTCTTCAGGAATCCCATATTTTCCTTTTGGGATAGTATAAGGAGTATTAGGATACTCGTCGCAAGGAGAAATTTTTAATTGATTAATAGCAGTAGCATATACAAATGGTTTAAAAGTAGATCCAACTTGTCTTACTTGTTGCGCCACTGCATCATACATAAAATATTTATTATTAACACCACCTACCCATGCTTTTATATGACCTGTTTGAGGTTCTATAGACAACAAACCAGATCTTAAAAAATGTTTATAGTACTTAATAGAATCATTAGGTGTCATTATTGTATCTATATCTCCTTTCCAAGAAAATACTTTCATTTTTGTTTTTGTATCAAAAATTTTATTGATTTCTTTTGTAGATTTCTTTGCTGATTTTAATCGTTTATATCTATCAGATTTTTTCTTAGCACGCTCGTAAATTCTTTTAATTTGATCTTTCTCTAGATCGTAAAAAGGAGCTGTTTTATTTTTCTTTTGTTCTTTAAAAAAGTACGATTGTAAGTTAGACATATGTCGGTTTACAGCTTCTTCTGCATACTTTTGCATTCTAGAATCTATAGTAACATACACTTTTAATCCATCACTATAAATATTGTATTTTTTACCGTCTGGTTTCGGATTCTTTTTAACCCACTGATTTAGCATCTTTTTTAAATGTGCTCTAAAATAAGTTGCAGATCCATCAGAATGACTTTCTGGTGTGTAATTAATTTTTAGCGGTAATTTCTGCAAAGAATCTTTTTCTTGTGTTGTTAAAAATTCGTTTTTTGCCATTTGAGAAAAAACAACATTTCTTCTTCTTAAAGATTTTCTTTTAGATATTTTTCTGTGTGGATTGTACTGTCTTGGGTTTTTTAACATTGCAACCAAAATTGCAGATTCTTGCACATCTAAATCTTTTGCTTCTTTACCAAAATAAATTCTTGCCGCAGAACGTATACCTACTGCATTAAAAATAAAATCTTGTGTATTTAAATACATCGCAATAATTTCTTGCTTTGTATATTGTCTTTCTAACTTAACAGCTACTACCCATTCTTTCATTTTCTGGGTAATTCTTACCAAAATATTTCTAGACCCTCCGTTGTTAAATAAATTTTTGGCTAGCTGTTGTGTAATTGTACTTGCCCCACCACTTCCTGGTTTTAGTACTGCTCTAGCAGTTCCTTGAAAATCGATACCAGAGTGTTCGTAAAAACGCTCATCTTCTGTAGCTACTAAAGCATTTACCAAATTTTGTGGCAACTCTCTATAATGTATAGGGGTTCTATTTTCTGTAGCATACTTACCTAATGTTTTACCATCTATAGATATTACTTCTGTAGCAAGATTGTTTTGCGGGTTCTCTAATTGCTGAAAAGTTGGTAAGGCTCCAAAAACACCAATAGAGGCCAGAAAAAACAATAATAATATTAATGTAAAACCTCCTAAAAAGATTCCCCAAAACCATTTTAAATACTTTTTAAAACTTATTTTTTCTTTTTTTGCCATTATTTTGTGTAATTTTCAATACTTAAACCAACGTCCTGAATCCCTTTTAAAAATTGGATAGGTGATATTTCTCCGTTTTTTCTCATTGCATGACGAACACTAAAAGTGTATTTACCTGAAACCGGAAACGTTTTTCTTTCTTTGTAAAATAATTTATTTTCTTTAATATCAGAAAAACCAGTTCCTAAAAAAACACCTCTATCATCTGCCATTTCATACTGTAATGTATCTACTATAATAGTATTGTTAGGAAAAGCCATTTCGGTGATTATATACAAGTTACTGTATTCGTATTTATTATTATTTCTAATATTAACAAACACATTTTTAGGTAAAATAGTATCTTTAACATTAAACTCGAACATAATTTTTTTCTCTGCTTCCCACCCTTTAGAATCTATTGCTTTATAGCTATTAAAATCTGCAGGAGTAGTACAAGAAAGCATTAAAAAAAAAGTAATTAATAGTAATGAAAAATTATTTTTTTTCAGAATTATTGTCATTTTTCGGCTTCGTATTTTTACGGTTTCTATTGTTTCTTCTAGGTTTATTTACCTTTTTTACCTCTCCTTTAGGTGCTGTTTGATTGTTATTTTTTTTCTGAGGCTGTTGTTTTCCTGATTGTTGCTTTGGCTGTTGACGCTTTGGTTGCTCTTTTACCTGTTTATTAGTTTGCTGCTGTACATTAGCAGGTTTCTTTTTTCCCTGAGGATTTCTTTTAGGTCTTGGTTTTGGTTTAGGCTTTGTTGGTTGAGCCGCATTATTTACTTTTGCAACAGTTGCAGGTTTTTTCTTATTTTTATTTCTATTGTTTCGTCTTCTCTTACTTGTTTTCGGAGCATCAAAACGTGTTAAACTGTCTTGCCCAACACTGTCTTCAAAATCTACTTTTTCTGGCACTTCAATTTCAGACTCATACTCTTCTAACGAAATAGATTTCTTGTTATTTTTATTTAAGTCTATAATTTCTAAAACCTGTTCTAAGGTTAATCTAAACCACTTAAAACGTTCTTCTTTATAGGTATACCAAAGATGATTTTTAAAAATATCCATTTTTACAAAAACAGCATCTCCTTTTTCTGTTTTTAAAACTACATCTTGTTTAGGAAACGGTTTTAAAGCATCTAAATAAGTATCTAATTCAAAATTTAAACAACATTTTAACTTACCGCATTGTCCTGCTAACTTTAACGGGTTTAATGATAACTGTTGATAACGTGCTGCAGAAGTAGTTACTTTTCTAAAATCTGTAAGCCAAGTAGAACAGCACAACTCTCTACCACAAGAACCTACACCACCTAATCTGGCAGCTTCTTGTCTTGCTCCTACCTGTTTCATTTCTACACGAATAGAAAAAGCACTTGCCAAATCTCTAATTAATTGTCTAAAATCTACTCTTGCATCTGCAGTATAATAAAAAGTAGCTTTGTTTCCATCTCCTTGATATTCTACATCAGAAAGTTTCATTTGCAAGCCTAAACGCCCTAAAATTTCTCTTCCTCTACGCTGAGTTTCTTCTTCTTTGGCTCTTGCCTCTTGCCAAACATCTATATCTTTTTGGGTTGCTTTTCTGTAAATTTTCTTTACATCTTCGTGGTCTGCAGTAATTTTTCTTTTCTTCATTTGTACTTTAACCAGTTCACCAGCTAAAGAAACTGTACCAATATCGTGTCCTGGGGCGCCTTCTACAGCTATAATGTCTCCCATAACTATTGGTAAATTATCTACATTTTTATAAAAATGTTTTCTTCCGTTTTTAAAACGTACTTCAAAAATATTAAAACGCTCTTGTCCGCTTGGTAATGTCATGTTAGACAACCAATCAAAAACAGCTAATTTATTACTACCGCTACCACAAGTTCCAGACCCACAATTACCATTACTTTTACAACCTTTTGGTACTCCATTTTCTGTTGTACCACAACTTCCACATGCCATCTTTAAGTAAATATATTATATAGTTTATAAATTTTAATAAGTGCATTTTAAACTAAAAAACTGAATTTAAAGCATCTTTAAAATTTAAAACCGTATGATTCATAAATTGATTATCAGGCTGATACAAACACACAACCTCATAAAGACTAATCAGTAAATATAACAAATCTTATCGAGCAATAAAAGGGAAATATTTTGCAAAAAAAAGACCTCAAATTGAGGTCTTTTTTCATCTATTTTTAAAGTTTATTTTTTGTATTTTAAAACTTCACTACGTCCTTTTTTAAATATTTTATTGCTGTTTGCTTTTCCTCTTCTTAACTCTTTTTGCTCTTCAAAAGATAACTGGATAATTTCTTGACAATCTGTAGAACAAGTGTTTTCCATTTTCTCTGAGCATTCATCACACTGAATAAACAACAAATGACAAGCTTCATTAGCACAGTTTGTATGCGTATCACAGGCTTTACCACATTGATGACAATTTGCTACTACATCATCTGTAATTTTTTCTGCTCTTCTGTGGTCAAACACAAAATTTTTACCAATAAACTTATTTTCTATTCCTTCTTCTTTAACTTGTCTGGTATACTCTATAATACCTCCTTCTAACTGAAAAACATTTTTAAAACCTTTGTGTTTGTAATAGGCAGAAGCTTTTTCGCAACGAATACCTCCTGTACAATACATCAATAAATTTTTATCTTCTTTATTGTCTTTTAAATCTTGTTCTATAATATCTAAAGAATCTCTAAAAGTATCTACATCTGGTGTAACTGCTCCGTTAAAATGCCCTATCTCACTTTCGTAATGATTTCTCATATCTACACAAACCGTATTAGGGTTTGCCAACATTTCATTAAATTCTTTTGCATTTAAATGCACTCCTTTATTAGTTACATCAAAAGTAGCATCATCTAAACCGTCGGCAACAATTTTGTTTCTAACCTTAACTTTTAATTTTAAAAAAGATTTATTATGCTGTTCTATGGCAATGTTTAAGCGAATGTCTTTTAAAAAAGAAATACTATCTAATTGGTCTTTTAACGCATATAAATTTTCTGATGGTACCGATAGTTGTGCATTAATACCTTCGTAAGAAACATAAATTCTACCCAAAACATCTAATTCGTTCCATTCTAAAAACAGCTTATCTCTTAGTAGTTGTGGGTTTTCTATTTTATGATATTGATAAAATGAAATTGTAAGACGGTCTTTACCAGCTTGGTCTATTAATGCAGCGCGCTCAGATGCGCTTAACTTGTTGTACAGTTGCATGCTATACCTTTTTAAGTTTAACGTTTAATTTAATTGTTTGCAAAATTACACTTTTATTTTAATAACAAGCTATTTACAAGAAAACTCGCTTATTTATATGTGTTTACAGGAATATATAAGTGATAAAAAACTAGTTTTATAAAGGTTTCGCATTACTACTAAATAGGAATTAAATATAAAATTTTAAAAAAAGGAATAAGATTTCTATGCCACCTCATTTATAGTATACTCACACCCGAGCTATCGAGTTAAATCATGGTAATCCTGAGCTTTTAATTTTATCCTTATTGTAACTTCTATAAAAATTAATTTACTTCTATTGCTTTTTTCAGAATACTCTACTACAAAATACTTACCGACTAAAGATTCATCTTTATTCCCTACTTGAGCACTGGATTTGTACCTAACTCCATTAACTTTATATTCGCAGTTGAAATGATGTGTACTACCCTACAATACATTTTATCTATAATATAAATAGTATAAGCTCCATATTTATTTAACTCTTTTTCTTTATTTGATTCTTTAATAAGAATAACAAACAGTAGAAAAACTAAACAAATCTAAAAGTTGGCAATAATTAGGACTCACGATATTTTGGAAGCTTTAAAGAAACATTATTTATAACATCTGATAATACAACTGATGTGGATGGACTTCCATAAACAGCTAAACGATTTATTAAATTTTCCAAATGAGAATTATTCACTAGAACAGCTTTCATGATTAAACAATCATTACCTGTAATTCTAGAACAATCAATTATTTCAGGAAATTTATCAACAGATTTTAGAAATCGTTGATACCCTTCAAATTCTTTAAAAGCTAAAGTGATATATGCTTTTAATGAATAGCCTGCCTTTTTATAATTTATTACGCTAATATATTTTGTAATAACATTTTCATCTTCAAGACGCTGAACACGTTCTGCTACTGCTGAAGGGGATAATCCAATTTCACGACTAATTTGAGCAAAAGTGAATCGTGAATTTTTTTGGAGTAAGCTTATTATTTTCCAATCAAAATCATCTTTAATCACAATCAATTGTTTTTATTAGTTTAAACCATTGTTTTCGCTAAAATAAGACATCTTATCAATTGAATCTATTTTAAAACTAATATTTTTTAATATAATTTCACATCATAAAATAAAACTTAAAATTATGTTTGGAATAACCAATTTTGAAGCATTTATCCTAGCCGGAATTATTTTAAATCTAACGCCTGGGGCAGATACAATGTATATCCTCGGAAGAAGCATTTCTCAAGGAAAAAAAGCTGGAACATTATCTGCTCTAGGAATTGCAACAGGAGCACTTATTCATTGTATTTTTGCTGCGTTAGGACTTTCTGTAATTCTGGCTAAGTCAGCATTAGCTTTTGAAATTGTAAAATATGTGGGTGCCGCTTACTTAATTTACCTAGGAATTAAAATGTTGATTACAAAAAAAGATGAAAATTTTGAATTAAAAGAAAATAATAAACAAATCAACTACCGCAAAGTATATTTTTCTGGGATTCTTACAAATGTTTTAAATCCTAAAGTAGCCTTATTTTTTCTTGCCTTTTTACCTCAATTTATCAATCCTAAATATTCACAAAGTTTTCTTCCTTTTTTAATTTTAGGACTGACTTTTGTCACAACTGGAACAATTTGGTGCTTGACTTTAGCAATGTTCTCTTCTAAGCTATCTAACACAATAAGAAAAAACTATAAAATAAAAAAGTGGCTAGACAAAACAACTGGAGGAATATTTATTGCTTTAGGAATTAAATTAGCACTAACAAAAAAATAACTATTACTAACAACCTATATAAAAAATATCGATTTAGGGTTATAAACCAAAGTTTGTTTTGTAAATTTAAAACCTGTGACAAACTGAAAAGTAAGTTTGTAAAATCCGCTACTTTTCACCTACAAAAACGATTAAAATATTTTTCTAACGTAAGTATATTTAAGAATATCATTACTGATTATCAAATATACAAATTGCATTTTTTATACTTTTACAAATAGCTTTTCACAAAAGCCAGCAAACAAGTTTAGCCCTGATTGCAGTGGCATCCTTTTTTTATTTTTCTTAAAAAAAGATAGAACGGAAAGCAGGAAATAGCTACTAAAACTAAAAAGTTTAATTTTAAACATCAGAAAAATTCTTGCTTTAATTTTAAACTTTAGTTGATTTATAACGTTTTATGTGATTTGC
>CALHCK010000191.1 GCA_937936695.1 uncultured Polaribacter sp. | reverse complement strand
TAGCTATGTAATTGTAAAAGAAATCACGAACAGGTTTAGGTAATAGAAAAAGTATCTGTGATACTTTCCAAAAACCCCCAAATTCATTCATTATTTTTAATACAGCTGAAGATTTTATATGATAAGAAGAACCTTGTTCGTATAAAATTATAGAATCTATTTTTGAAAGATCAATATTTAATTTAGTAATAATTTTTTTTCCAATATTAGATTGTAAAGCAGCAAAAATAAAAGAGTTTTTAGAATCTTTTTTTATAATTTTTTGCACAGTAGTATTGCATAAATTACAGATACCATCAAATAAGATTATTTTTTTTCCTTCAGGAATTTTATTCATTACTAGTGACTTAAAAATATTTACACAAAAATAAGGCTTCTATTTGTAACAAAATGTTACAAGTTGCGTCTTATGGTAATAATGCAAAAAGCTTTTAACAAAAAATTAATAAAAGCTTTAATAACATTAAGTAATTTCGTTTAAAATTAACTAACCAAATGATTCGAATAGAAAACCTACACAAATCTTACCCAATAGGTAAAGATTCTTTACACGTTTTAAAGGGATTAGACTTACATATTAAAGAAGGAGAATTTGTATCTATTATGGGTTCATCTGGTTCAGGTAAGTCTACATTATTAAATATTGTTGGTTTGTTAGATTCTCATGACGAAGGTAAATATTACTTAAATGGAGAATTAATAGAAAACTTAAATGAAAAGAAAGCTGCACTTTTACGTAATAAGTTTCTTGGTTTTGTTTTTCAATCGTTTAATTTAATATCTTATAAAACTGCTTTAGAAAACGTTGCGCTTCCTTTAACATATAAAGGTGTAGCAAGAAAAGAACGTTTAAAAATTGCTCAAGAATATTTAGAAAAAGTAGAGTTGGGTCCTTGGGCAAATCATTTACCAAACGAACTTTCCGGTGGTCAAAAACAACGTGTTGCTATCGCAAGAGCATTAGTAACTAATCCAAAAGTTGTTTTAGCAGATGAGCCAACAGGAGCATTAGATTCTACTACTACAGATAACGTAATGGATTTATTAAGAGATATTAATAATGAAGGTATGACCGTTTTTGTTATTACACACGAAGAAGAAGTTGCCGAACAAACAAAAAGAGTAGTACGTTTAAAAGATGGTGTAATTATAAGTGATGAATTAACAAACACTACCAAAGCTATTTAGGAATGTTTGATTTAGATCGTTGGAGAGAAATTTTTCAGAGCATTCAAAAGAACAAATTAAGATCTGTAATGTCTGGTTTTACAGTAGCTTTTGCAATTTTGTTATTTACCTTACTGTTTGGTATTGTTAGTGGGTTAAGCAATTCTTTTAAAAGTGCTTTTAAAGATGATGCGCAAAACTTTATGAAAATTAGAAGTTGGAAAACCAGCAAACCTTATAAAGGGTTACAAACAGGACGAAAAATAAGGTTAAGTAACAACGAATATAATTACGTAACTACAGAATATGATAAAAAAATACAGTTTCAGTCTGCAAGAATAAATAAAAACTTAACTATAAAGTATAAGAACAATGCAGATAGGTATGGAGTGATAGGTGTGCATCCAGAACATCAATTTTTAGAGAAAACGATAATTGATGAGGGGAGGTTTTTAAATGAAATAGATTTAAAAGAGCATCAAAAAGTTATTGTAATTGGTAGATTATTAAAAAAAGACTTGTTTGGAGAAAAAATAGCTTTAGGAAAACGCTTAAATGTTAGTGGAAGCTCTTTTTTAATTGTAGGTGTTTTTTCTGATGATGGAGGAGATAGAGAAGAAAGAGTAGCTTATGTACCCATAACAACTATACAAAAAATGTATGGTAATAATGATTATGTTAGTCAGATTATTTTAGGTTTTAATCCTGATTTAAATACAGATGAAGCCATTGCTTTTGGAAATAAATTAGAAAAAGATTTAAGAAATAAAATGAGTGTTCATCCTAACGATCAGAGTGCACTTTCTGTTAGAAACATGGCAAAAGCAAACCAAAAAGTAAACTCATTTATGTTTGTTTTGTATTTAATTGTTATTGTGGTTGGCTCGGGTACTTTAGTGGCAGGAATTATTGGTATTAGTAATATTATGATTTTTGTAATTAAAGAAAGAACCAAAGAATTTGGTATTAGAAAAGCCTTGGGTGCTACACCAAAATCTATTGTAGCTATGGTTGTACAAGAATCTGTTTTAATAACCACTTTGGCAGGGTATTTAGGGTTGAGTTTAGGAACCTTTATTTTGACGCAAATAGGAGATAGTTTAGAAGATTATTTTATAAAAGATCCAAGTGTAAGCCCTGTAATTGTATTTGGTGCTACAGTAGTGCTAATTTTTTCTGGTTTAATTGCAGGATACATACCTGCTAAAAAGGCAGCAAATATAAAACCTATAGAAGCTTTAAGAGCAGATTAATTTATGAAGTTTTTATTAGATTCTGATACATGGCAAGAAATTTACGGAAGTATTCGTAAAAACAAAACACGTACTATTATTACCATTATTGGTGTATTATGGGGTGTTTTTTTATTGGTTGTTTTATTGGGGGCAGCACGTGGTATGGAAAATGGATTTAATAAGCTATTTGGAGACTTTGCAACTAATAGTGTTTTTGTGTGGACACAAAGAACATCAAAACCTTTTAAAGGCTATCAAAAAGGAAGACGTATTGTATTAAATACGAACGATATTAAGGTTTTAAAATCTACCTATAAAAATGAAATTAAGTTATTAGCACCAAGAAATCAAATAAGTAATTTGGTGACACATAATTTTAAATCAGGTACATTTAACGTAAGTGGAGATTACCCTGTTTTAGATCAAATTCAGAAGAAAAAATTAATTTATGGACGTTTTTTAAACAAAAACGATATTACAACTTTTGCCAAAGTAGCTGTAATATCTGAAGATATGTACAAGCAATTGTTTGATAAAAACGTAAATCCGTTAGGAGCCTATATTAAAATTAATGCTATCAATTATAAGGTAATAGGTGTTTACGAGCCTCCTACAACTGTAGATTTTGATAATGATACTGCCTACATTCCTTTTTCCACATTTAAAAAAGTATACAATACCGCCAATAGAATAGATTGGATGATGATAACCGCCAACAAAGGTGTAGATATAGAATTGATGGAAACTAATATTTTACAAACTCTAAAAAGTTTACATGATGTGCATCCGGAAGATAAAAGAGCCTTTGGTAAGGCTAATTTAGGAAAACACATAGGTAAAGTAACAGGTTTTTTAATAGGGATGCAATTTTTAACATGGTTTGTTGGGGTTGCAACTTTAATAGCCGGAGTTTTTGCTATTGGTAATATTTTAATAATTACAGTTAAAGAAAGAACAAAAGAAATAGGTATTAGAAGAGCTTTAGGAGCTACACCAAAAAGTATACGTCAACAAATTATTTTAGAATCTGTTTTTTTAACAACCGTAGCGGGTATGTTAGGCGTTATTTTTGGTGCTATAGCGTTGTTTTTAATAGATTATTTTTTTGGACAAGGACAAGATGCTGCATTAACAAACCCAACAGTAAGTATTCCTATAATTAGTATTGCATTTATTTTGTTGGTAGTTTTAGGAACTTTAATAGGTTTAATACCAGCGCATATGGCAACATTAATAAAACCAATAGAAGCTTTAAGAGAAGAGTAAAAAAGACATAAATCATGAGCAAATCAGCAAAAATTATTTTAATTGTAGTAACTATATTATTTATGGCGGCGCTTTTGTGGTTCGGTATGAAAAATAAAAAGAATAATATTCAGTTTACCACAGAACAAGCATTTAAAACTACTATAGTAAAAGAAACTGTTGCAACTGGTAAAGTTGTGCCGTTAGAAGAAATAGATATTAAGCCTCAAATAACGGGTATTATTGATAAAATATTTTTAGACGAAGGAGCTAAAGTTAAAAAAGGAGATTTAATTGCTACCGTAAGAGTTGTACCTAATGAACAATCTTTAACAAGTGCAAGGGGTAGGGTAGATAATGTAAAACTTAGATTAAATAATTTAACTATTTCTTACAATAGAAACAAAAATCTTTTTGAAAAAGGTGTAATTTCTAGAGCAGAATTTGAAGGAGTAGAATTAAGATATAATCAGGCATTACAAGACTTAAAAAATGCTAAAAATGATTATTTAATCATAAAAAAAGGATCTGCAGGTTTTGGTGGTGCAGCCAATACAAATATTATAGCGCAAATATCAGGTACTATTTTACAAATTCCTGTTAAAGAGGGAGATCAGGTAATACAATCTAACAATTTTAACGCAGGTACAACCATTGCTTCTATAGCAGATATGAATAAAATGATTTTTGAAGGTCAGGTAGATGAGTCTGAAGTAGGTAAGCTTGTTAATGGTTCTAATATTGAAGTTTCAATAGGGGCAATAGAAGATAAAAAATTTCCTGCAAAACTAACTTTTATAGCACCTAAAGGGTCTGCACAAAACGGAGCTGTACAGTTTAAAATAAAAGCAAATATATCTTTAGATGATAAAAACTTTATTAGAGCAGGTTATAGTGCTAATGCAGGTATTGTTTTAGAAAAAAAAGACAGTGTTTTAGCTATTAGAGAAGCTTTATTACGTTTTGATAGAAAAACAGAAAAACCGTATGTTGAAATTAAAAAATCTGAAGGGAAATTTGAAAAGAAAATAATTGAATTAGGAATATCTGATGGAGAAAACGTAGAAATTTTAAAAGGTATTACTTTAGATGATAAAATAAAAGTATGGAATAAAGC
>CALHCK010000190.1 GCA_937936695.1 uncultured Polaribacter sp. | reverse complement strand
TCTATAAGTTCTTCTGCATGCTTATATGTTTGCACTGTATTATAACCTGTATCACACCAAATTACTTTTATATCTTTTTTAACCTCTGTTACTGCATTTAAAATTGCAACTTCATAAGGTCTAAAGTTTGTTGTAATTACTGGTTTTTTTGCTATTGATAAAGCCCAAGAAATTATTTCTGCAGGACTTTTACCTTTTAACTCTTTATTTATTTGTTCTAAATTTAGGCTCATTATCTTCCCCATTTTATTTTATTCCAAATTCTTTCGTGAAAGAAGTATAAAATTAATTTTGTTAAAAAATCTACGGATGCAATAGAAGTTGCCAACGCAATTTCTCCTGTTAAAATGTAAGATACTATTAATGTATCTATAGTTCCTACAACCCTCCAACTTATTGCTTTTACTATACTTCTTAAAGGTTTCTCAGAATTTTTATCATCTTCGAAACTTTGTTTAGATATCTTTTTACTAAAAATCATTTGATCTGCAATCATGATATTTTTAAATTACTACCCTATTCGTCTAGTAGGGTACGCAAAAATACGTCATTTATACCACAAAAGTCGAGATAAAATCTTAAAAATTACTCAAACCCTATAAAATTAGTAGATTATTAAAAAAAAGGTAAATTGTTTAAGAATATTAAGCTAATAAATAGAAATGATTGCATAAAAAAATCTACTTTTTCTTTAAAAAGCTACAAATCAACCTCTAACATCTACACAAATCTGCCAAAGTTGTGTTTTTAAAGATTTCTAAAGAACTATCTCTTAACTGCGCCATTAAGCTATGTACTGCACATTTATTTTCGTCAGGACAATCGTCGCACTTTTCATAAAAATTTAAGCTTACACAAGGCACCATAGATATAGGGCCTTCTAAAACACGCATTACACTTGTCATCTGAATGTCTTTGGGTTCATGCAAAAGATAGTAACCACCACCTTTACCTTTTTTAGAACCCAATAAATCGTTTTTTCTTAAAGTAAGCAATATACTTTCTAAAAATTTTAAAGAAATATTTTCACTCTTAGATATTGTAGCAATCTGAACAGGAGATTTATCCTTCTGTCTCGCCAAATAAGTAAGCGCTTTTATTCCGTATTTTGTCTTTTTAGAAAGCATATTGCAAAATTACATAAATAAAAATAATTATTTATTACTTAAAGCCTGTTGAATATCATTAATAATATCTTCTACGTTTTCTAAACCAACAGAAACTCTTACCAAACCATCTGTTATTCCTACCTCTAACCTATCTTCTTCAGATAAACGACCATGCGTTGTAGAAGATGGATGCGTAACAATAGTTCTTGTATCTCCTAAGTTAGCAGATAAAGAGCACATTTTAATTTTATTTAAAAACTGCCTTCCTGCATCTATTCCTCCTTTAATCTCAAAAGCAACAATATTACCTCCTAATTTCATTTGCTGTTTTGCCACTTTATACTGCGGGTGCGATTTTAAAAAAGGATATTTTACAAACTCTACATTTTCATTATCTTCTAAAAACTGAGCTACTTTTAATGCATTTTCGCAATGTTTTTCTACACGTATAGATAGTGTTTCTAAACTTTTAGACAACACCCAAGCATTAAAAGCAGACATTGCTGGCCCTGTGTTTCTAGCAAAAAGATAAATTTCTCTTATTAAATCTTTTGTACCTACAGTAACACCACCTAAAACCCTTCCTTGCCCATCTATTAATTTTGTTGCAGAATGAATCACTAAATCTGCTCCAAATTTTATAGGTTGTTGCACATAAGGAGTTGCAAAGCAATTATCTACAATAAAAATAAGATTGTGTTTTTTTGCAATTTTACCTATTACATCTAAATCTAAAATATCTACACCAGGATTTGTAGGCGTTTCTATGTATAATATTTTGGTATTCTCTTTAATTAAACTTTCTACCAAATGCACCTCATCTACCTTAAAATAAGAAGTTTCAATATTCCATTTAGGTAAATATTTTGTAAACATACTATGCGTAGAACCAAAAACAGATCTACATGATACGATATGATCTCCTGCATTTAATAAAGCTGCAAATGATGAAAAAATAGCCGACATCCCTGTAGCAAACGCATATCCTGCCTCTGCACCTTCCATAGCCACAATTTTATCTACAAATTCTGTTGTATTTGGGTTGGTAAATCTACTATATAAGTTACGCTCTTTTTCTTCTGCAAAAGAAGATCGCATTTCTTCTGCATCTTCAAAAACAAAACTAGAGGTTAAATATAATGGTGTAGAATGCTCTAAAAATTGAGATCTTTCTGTTTGAGATCTTATTGCTTCTGTTTCGAAATGTTTGCTCATTTTTTATTGAATATTATAAAATTGAAATTTAAAAAATCAATCTTATATGTTTAATTATTATGTTTTGCTAATCGTAAAATATCTCCAAAAACACCTCTTGCTGTTACACTTGCTCCGGCACCCGCACCCTGTATAACAATTGGTTGCTCTCCGTAAGATTCTGTATAAATCTCAAAAATTGCATCAGAACCTTTTAAAGATCCTAAAGGTGTGTTTTGCGGAGTAGATACTAATTTTACATCTAAGATACCTTTATCTTTAGATAAATCTCCACTTAACTCACCTACATGCCTTAAAACATGATTTGGTTTTTGGTTTTCTTTTAATGTTTTATACTCATCATCTAATAAATGTAAATTCTCTATAAAATCATTTACCGATGTATTTCTTAATTTTTCTGGAATTAGATTTTTAATAGCTACTTCAGATAATTCGTTTTCTAATTCTAATTCTCTTGCAAGAATCAACAATTTTCTTGCCACATCATTTCCTCCTAAATCTTCTCTTGGATCTGGCTCTGTATATCTTTTAGATATTGCATCTTTTAAAACCTCCGAGAACAACACGTCTTTTTCTGAAAAAGTATTAAATAAATAACTTAAAGTACCCGAAAAAACACCTCTTATTTTAGTTATATTTTCTCCAGACTCATGCAACAATCGTATAGTATCTATTAAAGGTAAACCTGCTCCTACATTGGTTTCGTACAAATACTGTTTTTTATGTTCTTTTAATTTAGCTCTTAATTCTTTATAAAAACTAAAAGACAAAGTATTTGCTATTTTATTACAAGAAACTAAATCGAAACCAGCTTCTATTAAAGGAATGTAGTTACCTACAAAAGACTCGCTTGCTGTATTATCTACCGCTATTAAATTTTCAAAATGGTGTTTTTTTGTAAAATTGATGATATCATCAATGGTAGCATTTTCATCACCATCATTTAAAAGTTCTTTTTCCCAATTTTCACTTACTCCGTTTCTTTTTAATAGTACTTTTTTAGAATTTGCAACCGAAAAAACATTTAGTTGAATTTTTCTTCGCTCTAAAACAGATTGCGTATTTTCTATAATTTGATTTATAAGTGTACCACCCACTAAACCTTTACCAAAAATAGCAATATTTATTTTTTTTGTAACTCCAAATACTTGACCGTGTATTACGTTAACCGCTTTATGTAAATCTTGCTTTTTTACCACTAAACTTACATTTTTACCAGATACTGTATTATTAAATAATACGGGTGTAATTTGATTTTTTATTAACGCGTTGTATGGCAAATGAAACTCACTTAAATCTTGACCGATTATAGAAATTACAGATACATCTTTAAATACCTCTATACGATTTACATCTTGTACCTGAAAATCGTTTTCAAATTCTTGTTCTAATGCACTTACTGCACGTGTTGTATTTTCTGCATTAAAAACCAATCCAACTCCACGTTCTGATGAACCTTGTGCAATAATATTTACACTAATATTGGCTTTACTTAGTGCGTTAAAAATACGAGCATCTACACCAACTTTACCCAGCAAACCTCTACCTTCAAAGTTAATCATTGCCATATTTTCTATAGTAGATATTGTTTTAATACCTTTTGATGTAGAATTTGCTGAAATTAAAGTTCCTTTATCTTGAAGATTAAATGTGTTTAAAATTCGTAAATTAATATTTTTTTCTAATAAAGGAATAATAGTTTTTGCATGCAATAAATTTGTTCCAAATGTAGCCAACTCGTTTGCCTCATTAAAAGAGAGTTGATCTATTTTTTTAGCATCAGCTACTAATTTAGGGTCTGCAGTAAAAATACCACTAACATGTGTGTAATTTTGCAATTCTTCTGCATCTAAAAAATTAGCCAATAAAGCAGCACTGTAATTACTTCCATTACGCCCTAAAGTAGTTGTTTCTCTTTTTTTATTTGCAGCAATAAAACCCGTTACAACACTAACAACATTGCTATTCTTTTTAAAATAATTAATTACATTTTCTTTAGAAATAGTTGTTAAAGGTTGTGCGTTACCAAAATTATCATCACTAACAATTAAAGACCTTGTATCTACTGGTTTAGAAGAAACACCTTTTTGTTCTAACAAACTAGATATTAACCTTACAGCCAATAATTCTCCTTGTGCTAAAACTTCATCTTTTATTTTTTTACTATAATCCCCCAACAAACAAACTCCTTCAAAAATAGTTTCTAACTTTAAAAACTCTTTAGAGAAATCAATAGAAGTATTGGGTTCTAATTGATACTTTTTAAATTCATCAAATGCAGTTTTGTATTCTTCTTTTAATTTCGCTTTTTCTAAAATAGCTTCTAAATTATTGGTAGCATCACCTCTTGCAGAAGCTACAACAGCAATTCTCTCTCCTTCTTTAAATTTATTTGCTATAATTTCAATAACATTCTCTAAACCTTTTCCGTTTGCCAAAGATTTTCCGCCAAACTTTAAAATTTTAAGCTTTTTTTCTTTATAATCTTTATTAAAAATAGGTTCAATTATTTTTTCTAATTGATCGTATTCTATTAAAAAAGCATCATGTCCGTGTACAGAATTTATTTCATTATAAGTAACATTACCCTTTGTTAACGCTAACTTTTTATGAGTTTCTCTATTTTCTTCTGCTGTAAAAAACAAATCAGAATCTACACCTATAATGTGTATGTTAGCTTCTATTTGATCTAATATTTGTATATCTTTTTGTCCGCCAACAGTTACATCAATTGTTTTTAATAACTGATTCATTAGTTTATAAGAAGATAACTGATAACGTTCTTGCAACTTTTTACCATGATGCAACAACCAACTCTCTACATTAAAAATTTCTGAATTGTCTTTTTTTGTTCTTTTAAAACGTTCTTTAAAAGACTCTGGTGTTCTGTAACACAACATTGCATGCATACGAGCATCATGCACTGGGTTACTAGAATTTACTAAAAATTGTTCTTGAATCTGACAATTGGCTATTAACCAATCGGTAGATTTCCAATCAGTAGCAATTGGTAAAAAACGCTCAGTAATTTTGGTGTTTAAAACTACCATTTCCCAAGCTATACCACCACCTAAAGAACCACCTATTAAAGCAAATAATTTTTTAATATGTAGTTTTTCTAATCCTTTTAAAAAGATTCTTGCAACATCTCTTGCAATAAAATCTTTATAATTATCAATTAAAAAACCATCAAAACCATTACCCGGAATATTGAATGATAAAATGGTATACACTTCTGTATTTATAGCTTTGTTTTTACCTACAATATCTTTCCACCAACCATCATCGCCAGCAACAATACTGTTACCTGTTAATGCATGATTAATTAATACCACAGGAGCTGTACCTATTTTTTTACCAAAAACCTGATAACTCAAATTTAATTCGGTAATGGTTGCACCAACTTCTGTTGTAAAATCTTTTATTTTAATATGTTGCAATAGATGTTTCAATTACTTTAT
>CALHCK010000189.1 GCA_937936695.1 uncultured Polaribacter sp. | reverse complement strand
CTTTTTACAAAAGTTAAAGAAATTACTTATAATAGAAGTAATCATAATATAGTAGTAACATCTTGGTTTAATGGAGTGATTAAAGATAATTATAGTTTAGCTATTGATAAATCAATTACTAAATATGGAGAGCTTTTAGATTCTGAACTCTTATTTACTTCTCTAGACTCTATAAATATAGTATTTGATAACAATAAAAAACTTTTTTTAAAGCGTGAAATATTAGACATATCCAATGGAATTACAACATATAGTAACGTAATAAATTATGATAATGAAAGTATTTTGGATGTAGAAAAAAAATGTGAAAGATTGTATGAATTTTCTTTTACTGAAGAGCATTATAATAATGCAGTACCTTGTAATGTAGATTGTGAGTAGAATACTTTTAATAAACTTTATAAATGTAATACAGGCTTTGTTTGGTGTAAACCATGAAGCGATAACATAAAAAATAGATATAACAATGCAACAGAAAATCAATTGGATGCACTATTAATAATACAAGAGAAAATTTAAAGAAAATAAACTGTCTTATTAAAAATAGCAAGCAACTAGATAAATTATTCAGTTGTTTGCTATTTTTTTTAATTACATATTAAGACAACACTTTACATGTATTCATATAGAGATTTATTAATTGAATTTATTATTAATAAACTAAAAATGATACACAAATTGATAAGGTTTTTGCAAGCTATACTAATTGGTCTTAGTATTATTATGATACAATTTTCTTGTATATTAAGTAATTTTGATCCTACATCAACTAAATATACAGATAGATATTTTAATGATTCAAATAAAGAAATAACATTAGTTTTTACAGATTCAATTTCAGGAGAAAGAGACTTTAAAATAAATGCAGGAGAATACATTGATAGAGTAGATCTTGCTTGGGATTTTACGGATGTTGATACTAATACTATTGAAGATTATATTAATGAACTTTATGGTACAAAATCAAATCAACCTATTATTCAATTAATTGTAGATAATAAAATAATTAAATCTTGGAATGGTCCACCTAATTTTATGGGAGGTAATAACAATCCTTTTAATTATAATTCTTGGACAATAAATAATGAAAAGATGTTTGTTCAATTTAAAATAACAGAGAACGATTTAAAATAAATACCAATTAGAAACCTTATTTAATGGTTAGCAGTTGTTCTCATTTAAATCCTTCTATAAAGTTGTTATAACAATAAAAAAGTGTATATTTGCAAACTTAAATAAACAATAAATATTTAATTTATGAATCATTACGAAACTGTTTTCATTTTGAATCCCGTTTTATCTGATACTCAGATAAAGGAGACAGTACAAAAGTTTGAGGACTATTTGGTTTCTAAAGGAGCTGAAATGATCTCTAAAGAAGATTGGGGCTTAAAAAAATTAGCGTATCCAATTCAGAAGAAAAAAAGTGGTTTTTATCACTTATTCGAGTACAAAGTAGCAGGAGAAGAAATCTCTGCATTTGAGTTAGAATTTAGAAGAGATGATAGCGTTATGCGTTACCTTTCTGTTAAATTAGACAAACATGCTGCTGCTTGGGCTAAAGTAAGAAGCGAACGTGTTAAATCTTCAAAAAAATAAAAAATGGCATCAATAGAACAACAAGCAAAAGGTGGTAAATCTGCTGACGTTAGATATTTAACGCCATTAGATATAGATACTAAAAAAGAAGCAAAATACTGTAGATTTAAAAAGAAAGGTATTAAGTACATCGATTATAAAGATGCAGACTTCTTAATGTATTTAGTAAACGAACAAGGTAAAATTTTACCAAGACGTTTAACAGGAACATCATTAAAATATCAACGTAAAGTTGCGCAAGCAATTAAAAGAGCGCGTCATTTAGCGTTAATGCCTTACGTTGGAGATATGTTAAAATAATAAAGAGGTAGAACATGGAATTGATATTAAAACAAGACGTAGAAAATTTAGGATTTAAAGATGATGTTGTAGCTGTAAAAAACGGTTATGGTAGAAACTTTTTAATACCTACGGGACAAGCAATTTTAGCTACTTCTTCTGCAAAGAAAGTTTTAGCAGAAAACTTAAAGCAACGTGCTTATAAAGAAGCAAAATTAATTGAAGACGCTACTAAAATAGCTGAAACAGTTAAAGGATATGAAATTAAAATAGCATCTAAAACAGGTTCTGGAGACAAATTATTTGGTTCTGTAAACAATATAGATTTAGCTGCTGCACTTGCAAAAGCAGGTACAGAATTAGACAAGAAATTTATTAAAGTTGTTGGTGGTTCTGTAAAAAGATTAGGTAAATACAATGCTTCTGTAAGATTACACAGAACTGTTGTTGCTGATATTACTTTTGAAGTAGTTGCTGAATAAGTATTACTTTAAATAAAACACAAAAAGCTCGTTAGAAATAACGAGCTTTTTTATTTTTGTACATATATGAAATATAGACAGCTTACCAGAGAACAGTTTGAAAGTTTACACAAAGAATTTGCTCATTTTTTAGCAAGTCAGAAAATTGATGTAACAGAATGGAATGCAATAAAAAAAGACAAACCTAATGTTGCTGAAGAAGAAATGAATGTTTTTTCTGATGTTGTTTGGGATGATGTACTTACTAAAACTAAATACATAGCGCATTTTTCTAAAACTTCTGCAAATTTATTTAAATGCGAAGAAAACGAAATTTACCGAATTGCAATTAATATTACTTGGGATATTAATTTATTAGAACAAAATGGTTTTGAGTGGTTAATGCAAAACCCAATGGATAATTCTGTAGAAATATTTAAAGGGTCTAAAGCTTACACTAATGAAAGAAATTTAGAAATTTTTGATTTAATAGAAAAAGGAGGTTCTATTTCTAAAGGTGAAATTTTTGAATATTTTAATCAACTGATTTCTTAATAACAACCAAATAACAAAAAGTTAAAATATAAGTCTTAAATCGGAAAAACTCATAGATTAAGTAGGTTGCAGTGATTTTTTATTTCGTTTTTATTTTATAAGTTTATGCTAATCAATAGATTTAACATCAATGAAAAAAAGAAAAGCTTTATTGGTAATTGATATGCAAAAAGGTTCATTTACTCCAAAAACTCCCAGGTTTGATAGAGTAGGTGTTGTTAAACGAATTAATGAACTTGCTGAATTATTTAGAAAATTAAATCATTTTGTTATTTTTATTCAGCATGACGGAACTGGAACTGGTGAATTTGAAAAAAATACTGTTGGTTGGGAAAATTTAGATGATTTAATAAGTGAATCTACAGATATTTATATTGATAAATATGCAAATGATGTATTTTATAAATCTAAGCTTCATTCTAAATTAAAAGAATTAACAATTTCTGAATTATATATAACAGGTTGTGCAACAGATTTTTGTGTAGAAGCTACCATTCAGTCTGCTTTATCAAAAGATTATAATATAACAGTGGTAAAAGATGGTCATACAACAGGAGAAAGACCACATTTAACAGCAGCACAAGTTATTAAACATTATAATTGGGTTTGGCAACATATGATACCTACAAAAGGAAAAGTTACAGTAGAAAAAACTAAATTTATAAGAGAACATTTATTACAGTAATTCCATCAATTTTTCTGTGCCCATACTAGCAACCTCATTAATAATAGTTAAATTATTAAAATCGTTTTTAGTAACAGAAGGTTTTGGGTCTATAAAATAAATAGGAGTATTGGGTTTAATATAATTTACCAAACTTGCAGCCGGATATACTTGCATAGAGGTACCAATAATTACCAAAATATCTGCAGTTTTGGTAATTTCTATTGCAGTATCTAACATAGGAACCATTTCTCCGAACCAAACAATGTGCGGTCTTAGTTGGTTTCCTTTATCACAAACATCACCTAAAAATAAATCTTTTTTCCAAGTTATAATATCTTTTTCATTACCAGAACTTCTAACTTTTAAAAGCTCACCATGTAAATGTGTAATATTATTACTTCCTGCACGTTCGTGTAAATCGTCTACATTTTGGGTAATAATTTCTACATGAAAATGTTTTTCTAATTCAACTAAATTATAATGAGCAATATTAGGAGTTACTTCTAGCAACTGTTTTCTTCTTTTATTGTAAAAATCTAAAACCAATTCGGGGTTGTTTTTAAAACCTTCAGGAGATGCTACTTCCATAATATCGTGTCCTTCCCACAAACCATCTGCATCTCTAAAAGTACTAATCCCGCTTTCGGCAGAAATTCCAGCTCCTGTTAATACTACTATTTTTTTCATAGATTATAATTACTTTTTAGCTAAACATTGATAAAGCTAAAATAATAATTTTAAGTTTGTAGTATGATTGATAAAAATTTACTTTCTTATTTAGAAGGATATTTAACAGATAAAAGAAAATTGCTTTTTAAAAAAGTACTAGAAGATAGAACCAGACATTTTGCTGTTGTGTTAGAAGATATTTTTCAGCCACATAATGCAAGTGCAGTAGTAAGAACTTGTGATATTTTTGGTGTACAAGATGTACATGCTATAGAAAATAAGTATACAAATAAAGTGTCTAGGCATGTTGCTAAAGGGGCTCAAAAATGGATAACTTCTAAAAGATATAAAACAGATGGAGATAACACTAAAATATGTTTAGACAATTTACGTGATAAAGGATATCAAATTATAGCTACCACACCTCACAACGATTCTTGTTTGTTACAAGATTTTGATATTACTAAAAAATCGGCATTTGTATTTGGAGTAGAAGCAGAGGGAGTATCTGATTATGTAAAAGAACAAGCAGATGGTTTTTTAAAAATTCCGATGGTAGGTTTTACAGAAAGTTTAAATATATCTGTAGCTGCTGCAATTATTTTACAAGATGTTACCACCAAATTAAGAAACTCTACCGTTAATTGGCAATTATCCGACCAAGAAAAAGAAGAACTATATTTTGATTGGGTAAAAAAGACTATTAAAAATGTAGATAAAATAGAAGCGCATTATCATCAAAAAATAAAAGAATAAATAAAAATTTGTTTTTAATATTTTATTTTGAAAGCATCAAAAATATGACTTAGCGTCCATGCAGGACCCACCATTAAAAATTGTAAGTCTTTTAAAAAAGAGGGCTTTTTTCCTTCATGATCATGTCCTATAAACTGAAATATCCATGCAACACTAAAAATTAGTACCATGATTAACCATAAGGGTGCAAAATTAACAGATTCAAGTACATTAATTACATATAATACCAGCGTAGAAAATAAAAGCATCCCAATAAATAATCTAAAAGATAGCGCTAAGTAATAAACAAGACCTAAAATTATAATTAATGTACCAAAGTGTACATAAGGTACAATGGCAATTGGAAAAATTTCTTTAATTATAGCTATTACAGGTATAATAGAAAGTAAACCAATAATGCTAAAAAATATTAAGGGTACGCAAAAATAATGTATTTGTCTGTTTAATTTTGTTTGATGACTCTCTCCGTACTCTTCTAATAAATATGTTATTTTTCTCATGGCATTTGCAATTTTATTTAAAGTTAAACAATATTTTTTATAAAATAACTAATCCGTTAAAAATAAGTTAATTAAGTAATGTGTAATTCGTTAAATATTTAAAAAAAATATTTTTCAAAAAAATATTTTACAATATGTGTAAGGTTTATCATTTTATTGCAACAACCCCTAAACTAAAAATCAAATATTCATGAAAAATTTAATCTTAGCTTTGTTAGTTGTTTTAGTAAGTACAACTGCTCAAGCGCAAAAAGCAAAAGAAATTATTAAACAATCTATTGAAGCAATAGGTGGAAAACAAAATTTTTATAACAAAGGTACTGTTAGTTATAATTTTGAATACAGAACTCCTGCAGGAAAAAATGCAATTACTTTAGTAGGTAAAGAGTCTTATATGTTTGACGGTGAAAGATCTCGTGGTGTATATACAACTCACAGTCTTACTGGTGCAAATGGTAAAGTGGTAGAAGGGTACAATGGTACAGATGCTTGGGTAACTTTTGATGGTAAAGTTTCTGATAACAAACAAGCTAATGGTGTTGCACGTTTTTTAAGAAAAACAAATTATTACTGGTTTGCTATGTTTTTTAAATTGGCAGATGAAGGTTTAACTCACGAGTTATTAAGTGATCAAACAGTAAACGGACAAGATTACAACCGTGTTAAAATTACATTTGGTACTAATGTAGGTGATGCTCAAGATACTTACATTGTATATGTAAACAAAAAAACAAAAATGATTGATCAGTTTTTATTTACTGTAATTGGTTTTGGAATTAAAGATCCTTATTTAATGACTTTTAATTATGAAACTGTTGATGGTATTAAAATACCAAGTAAAAGAAAATATATAGAAGCAGATTGGAATGGTACTGTTAAAGGAAAAGAGTACTACTTTACAAACTGGACTAATATTAAGTTTGGTGTAGCTTTAGATAAAGCTATTTTTGAAAAACCAGCTCATTAATTAATATTACTTAGTGTATATAAAAAAGCCCTTACTTTTTAGTAAGGGCTTTTTTTTTAAGAATATAAAATTAGAAAAACACCTAACATAATACCAATTAATGGCACAAGTTTTTTTCGTTTGTTTTTCTCTTTAAAAATAATACCACCTACCAAAACTGCTATTAATATTTGACTTCTTTTAATTGCAGATAATAACATAATTAATGCTTCGGGATCTTGTAAAGCTTTAAAATAAAAATAATCTGCAGATTGTAATAAAACTCCTACACCAACAATTGTCCATCTAAATTTAAATGCTTTTCTTTTATGTGCATACGGAAACCAATTAATACTTAAAATAACTAGTAATATTAAAATGGTATAAACACAAAACCAAAATTGTAACGTTTGCGGGTTTAATGCCAAACTCTGTATTAAAAACTTATCGTACAAACCACTACAAGCACCTAAAAAAGTAGCACCAATAATGGCAAAAATCCATTTGTTGCGTTTAAAGTTTATTCCTTCTTTTTTACCTATTTTAGAATATAAAAAAACAGAAAAAATAATTAAGAAAAAACCAATCCATTGGTATTGATTAGGACTTTCTTTGTAAATAAAAATAGCTCCTATAAAAGTAAAAAAAGGTCCTGCAGACCTAATTGGTGTAACAATAGTTATGGGTAAATGCTTTGTTGCCTGATATGCTAACACCCAAGAACCTGCCATAATACAAGATTTAATAAAAATAAATCCGTGAGTTTGTAAAGATATTTCTTGAAAATTATAACCGTTTGCTAGCGCATATTCTGGAGAAAAAATAGAAATTAAATAAAAAGAGGCTATAAAACAGAAGCCACTAACTACGGTACCCAGTAGAACAGGAAAAACCTCGTTTCCTTCTAAAGCATGTTTTTTACATAAATTGTGTAATCCTAAAAATAAAGCCGCTAAAAGTCCTAAGTACATCCACATAATGCGCGCGAAGATAGTCTAAAGAGAAAAATTAGAATCAAAAATAATTAATAAATTGAATAACAAATTAAATTGATGGTTTAGCTGTAAAAAGTGGTCTATCTTTGCAAAAAAATAATTAATGTCAAAAACATTCTCAGACTTAGGTATTCAATCAGAATTACAAAAGAAATTATCTAGCCTAAAAATTACAAAACCTACTAATGTTCAAGAAAAAACCATTCCTTTACTTCTTCATAAAAAAGAAGATGTTGTTGCTTTGGCTAAAACAGGAACAGGTAAAACAGCAGCTTTTGGTTTGCCTTTATTACAATTAGTAGATACAGAAAACACAGAGATTCAGACATTAATTTTAGCACCCACAAGAGAATTAGGTCAGCAAATACATGCCAATTTAATTTCTTTTGTACCAGAAAATTCTAAAATATCTATAGCATCAATTTGTGGAGGAATTCCTATTAAACCTCAAATAGAGCGTTTAAAACAAGCAACGCATATTGTAGTTGCTACTCCTGGTCGTTTAGCAGATTTAATATCTCGTAATGCTATCAATATAAAAAAAATACACTATTTTGTTTTAGATGAAGCAGACGAAATGGTAAGTGCTTTAAAAACAGAGGTAGATAAAATTATTAAAGAAATACCCAAAACAAGAAGAACCTTTCTTTTTACAGCTACCATGCCTGGTACTATAAAGCAACTTATACAAAATTACATGTCTAAGCATGTAATTCAGGTAGAGGCAGACATGGAAACTGTTGCCAATAAAGGTATAGAACACCAATATGTGGTGGTAGATCCTATAGAAAAACTAGAAGTTTTATTGTACTTTTTAAATTCGCAAGAAGGTAAACAGGGTATTATTTTTTGTAAAACTAAAGCTGCGGTTAATAAATTGGCTAAAAAATTGGCAATTAATAAATTTTCTTCTGGAGCTATACATGGTAGTTTAACCCAAGGTATTAGAGACCGAATTATGGGACAATTTAGAGAGGGTCATATAGATATTTTAGTAGCAACAGATTTGGCTGCTCGTGGTATAGATGTTAAAGAACTTTCTTATGTGGTTAACTATCATTTACCAGATACTTACGAAGCGTATATTCATAGAAGTGGACGAACAGCAAGAGCGGGAGCAAAGGGGCTTTCTTTAAGTATCATTCAAAAAGAAGAATTAGAAGAAATTCCTGAATTTGAAGAAGATTTAGGTATTGTGTTTAAAGAGTATAAAAAAGCAGACTCGCAAAGTATAGAAGAAAATAATGCTTTGGTGTGGGCTAAAAAAATATTTAAAACCAAACCAAACAAGCAAGTATCTGAGCCTTTTAAATCAAAAATAAAAACAATATTTCATCATTTAACAAAAGAAGAGTTAATAGATAAAATATTAGCAGATCATATTAATAACACAACTACAGCAGCTTCTAAAACAACCAAGAAAAATAAATAAGTATGGCAAATAATATAAAGGATGAGCAAGCAATTTTAGATAAATTACAAATTGCTGCTTTAAACCCAATGCAAAAAGAAGCTGCCAATGTTATAGCTTCTAATGCCAATACTGTTTTATTGTCTCCTACAGGAACCGGAAAAACGTTGGCATTTTCTTTACCACTTTTAAAAACATTAGATTATAACTCTAAAGAAGTACAAGCTTTAATTTTAGTACCTTCTAGAGAATTGGCTATTCAAATAGAACAAGTAATTCGTTCTATGGGCTCTGGTTATAAAGTAAATGCAGTGTATGGTGGTAGACCAATGTCTAAAGATAAAATAGAACTGAAACATACACCTGCTATTTTAATAGGTACACCTGGTAGAATTGCAGATCATTTTAGTAATGATCGTTTTTCTAAAGATGCTATAAAAACATTAATTTTAGATGAGTTTGATAAATCTTTAGAAGTTGGTTTTGAGTATGAAATGCGTGGAATTATAAATCAGTTAAAATCATTAGAAAAAAGAATTTTAACATCTGCTACTCAAGGAGTAGAAATTCCTGATTTTGTAAATTTAGTAAAACCAGCTACTGTAAATTATTTAAAAGCAAAAAGAAGTTCTCAACTAGTATTTAAAACAGTGGTTTCTAGCAATAAAAAGAAATTAAAAACCTTGTTAGAATTATTAAAGCATATTGGTAATGAACCTGGTATTGTATTTTGTAATTTAAAAGACAGTATTGCAGAAGTAAGTGATTTTTTACAACGAGAAAAAATTAGTCATGCTTGTTTTTCTGGAGGGATGGAACAAAAAGATAGAGAGCGTGCTTTAATTAAATTTAGAAACGGAACCTGTCAACTTTTAATAGCAACAGATTTAGCAGCTAGGGGAATAGACGTTCCTGAAATGAAATTTATAATTCATTATGAGTTGCCAAAACATCAAGAAGAATTTATTCATAGAAACGGTAGAACAGCTAGAGTTAATGAAAAAGGAACTGCTTATATTTTAAAATGGGAGCACGAGCGTTTACCTGAATTTATTAAAGAAGCAAAAGCTGCAAATATTTCTAAAAAGGCGCATTATAAACCTCAGTATTGGGAAACTCTATTTATTTCTGGAGGAAGAAAAGATAAAATATCTAAAGGAGATATTGCTGGGTTGTTTTTTAAACAAGGAGGTCTAACAAAAGACCAACTAGGTACAATAGAATTAAAACCAGATTGCGCTTTTGTTGCTGTACCGCTTACACATGCCGATAAACTGGTACAAGAATTAAATAACAGTCGTTTAAAAAAGAAAAAAGTACGTGTTACTAATGTTTCATAATGGTTTTAATTAATTCAATTATTTAAAATTATTATTTTTGTTTCTACTTAATACTTAAATTATGAAAAAGAAAATAATTGTTTTAGCTTTTATCTTGCTAAATGTAAGTGTGTTAATTTGTCAAACAGAAAAAGTAACTTTAAATTACACTAATTTTAAAATTATTGAAGATGGTGTTGCTTCTTTATCATTTGTCTCTAATAAATTTGGATTTATAAAAAGTATTAAAATAAAACCAAGCGAAGAGTTAATTAGCATTGCAAAAATAGCCAATGGTTTTATAACTATAGAATTAAGGAGTGAAGATGAAGAAGGTCCTCAAATAGGTGACAATATTAATTCTTTTAATTTGTTTGTTCCCTCTGAAAAAGAATTTACAATCTCTGACAACTATAATATTAGTTATGGAATTAAATATACATTAGTAATACGTTCTAATAGAGAACTATTAACAAGAATTACTGAAAATGCAAATGTAATTTTTGGAAAACTTAGAGATGCCAACTTAAATAGTAGAAATTTAAAAGGGGTAGATTTTAGCTTTTCTGATTTACGTAATATTGATTTACGAAATTGTGATTGTAAAAAAGCTATTTTTACAGGAGCAAACCTTACAAGTGCTGTTGCTTCAACCGCTTTTTTTAATGAAACAAATTTTAGATGGGCAAATTTAACAAACGCCGTTGTATTTTTTTCTAACTTCACTGATTCACAATTAAGTAATTCTGAATTAAAAAATAGTAATTTTGGTTCAACTAGATTATCAAGAGCAAATTTTAGCGGAGCCAATATTTATATGGCTGGTTTTTCTAGAGCAAATTTAATAGATGTTATTGGTTTTAATATAGATAATATTCGACTTGATACAGATGTTGTAAAAGATTTATCTCATATCGAAATACAAATTGCTAATGAAGGAGATATATTAAATAGCAATTCTTATTTAAAAGAAAATTTTACTTTTATAAATCCTATAAAAAATACACTGAATATTTCTGATAATGTAACAAGGGTATCACTTTATAGTCTTACAGGAAAGAAAATATTAAATTCTACTACAAAGAAAACAGATGTTAGTAACTTGTCTAAAGGCATTTATATAGCTAAATTTTTTACAAATAAAAAAAACATAATTACTAAACAGATTATTATAGAATAAAAAGAAGGTTTCTAATTAATTATTTACCTCTTCTTTTTTAGTGGTATAATAACCAATGAAAGCTTTTTATAAATGCATTCTAAAAATAAATAGTACTACTATTAATTTTTGATATAAATCAATTTAAATAATTAAATTTTCTATTTAACATAATGTCTTTTGTGTTTTATTTATGGTATTCACTAAAAGTACCATCAGTATAAAACACAACAATACGTTCAATTATCTTTCCTTCACTTTCTTTCTTCTGGTTATTTTCAAATAACGATGGAGTAGGAGAGGAAGGATTTTCTTTTTGTGACGGAAAATTTCCTTTACCGTTTACCAACCAATACATATCTACATCTTTAAAAGCAGTAGTAACTTTTAAAACAAAATCTAAACTAGGTTTATTTCTTCCAGACAGCACATGAGAAATGCTAGAACGTTGCACACCTACTTTATCTGCAAAAGTTGATGCTGACATATTATAGAAATCCATTATTTTTTTTAAGCGCTCTGTAAATTGACTTACGTTTACCATTGTGAATTATTGTTGATTCACAAATGTATACATTTATTTCTATTCATACAAACTTAAGGAATTGCTGTAGGCAATAGTAAACAATTTTATTAAACTAAAAGTTTAATTTAATACACTTAAAACACTTAAATGAAATCATTTAAACTTTAGTTATAGCGTAAACTTATATTGATAAAACCTAAATATTACTTATTTGATACCTAAAATTAATAATTACAAAAGTAACATATCTTGCAACTAAAACTGTATACATTTGTGATTTTAAAGTTGTTTACATTTGTAACTTTTTAGTTTGATAACAATTGTAAATTCTGTAATTTTGACAAAACAAGTAATACCTTATGAATACATTATCTATTGATACTTTAAACAAA
>CALHCK010000188.1 GCA_937936695.1 uncultured Polaribacter sp. | reverse complement strand
CATATTCTTAACAAATTATTTTCATTTACAATTAAAAGGATACAATTTATTTACAGAAAGCAACTAAAAGCTAATATTTACTTAGAATTCTATTAACACATACATTAATTTTATAACTGATTTTTGAAATTCAATATTTAATCAAATAACAATTATGAAATTCAATAATTTAACTACATTAATAAAACCTATTTTATTAAGTACAGTTCTAATATTAGCTGCCTGTTCAGAAGACGGAATAAACGGTGCAAATGGTATTAACGGGACTAATGGTAAAGACGGAGTTAATGGAACGGACGGAGCAGATGGCACAAATGGAAGTAATGGTAGTGATGTTACTTTTTTTTCGACAGCAGCAAGAGTTAGTTTAGGAGATGGTGTTCCAGAAATTTCTGCTTTTGATACAACTACTAAAACAATTTTTGCTACAAATTCTGAAGCAAAAGAAGTAGATGTCATCGATCTATCTAACGTAACCTCTCCTCTACTTAAAAACGCTATAGATATTACTGCTTTTGGTGGTAATGTAAATAGTGTAGCTTGTAAAAACGGTTTATTAGCTATTGCTGTAGAAGCTAAAGAAGCTACAAACAATGGTAAAGTTGTTATTTTTAAGACAAACAATTTAAATAGTCCTTTAGCACAAATTACTGCTGGGGCATTACCAGATATGGTAACTTTTACACCAGACGGAAAGTATATTTTGGCTGCAAATGAGGGTGAACCTAATGATGATTATACAATAGACCCTAAAGGATCTGTTACTTTAATAGAAGTAGCAACCATGGCTACTACACAAATTAATTTTGATAATTTTAATAATCAAGAAGCTAGTTTAGAAACTAAGGGCTTTAGAGTATTTGGACCAAATGCAGATTTAAGCACAGATGTAGAACCAGAATATATAACTGTTTCTGCAGATTCTAAAACTGCTTTTATTGCATTGCAAGAAAATAACGGTATCGCAAAATTAGACATCAATACTAAAACAATTACAGATATATATCCTTTAGGTACTAAAGATTATTCTAAAGTATTGTTAGATTTATCTGACAAAGACAATACTGCTGGTAATTTAAATACTTGGTCTGTACTAAGCTATTATCAACCAGATGCAATTGACTACTTTGAAATTAATGGTACTGGTTACATTATTACTGCCAATGAAGGAGATGCTAGAGATTATGATGGTTTTTCTGAAGAAGTTAGAGCTGAAGATTTAAATTTAGACCCAACTGCTTACCCAAATGCTGCTGTTTTGCAAGAAATAGAAAATTTAGGAAGATTAAAAGTAACAACTGCTAATGGTGATACTGATGGTGATGGAGATATCGATCAAATTTATGGATACGGAGCGCGTTCTTTTTCTATTTGGAGTACAGACGGTCAACAATTATTTGACTCTGGTAACGAATTTACTTTAAAAAGTATTTTTGATTTTGGAAATTATCCTGAAAACAGATCTGATGATAAAGGTACAGAACCAGAAGCTGTTACAACATTTACAGAAGGTAACAATACTTTTGCTGTAGTAGGTTTAGAAAGAAGTGGAGATGTATTGGTGTATAATATATCAGATATTTACAACCCAATATTTGTACAAAGATTAAGAAACACTTCTCCTGAAGGATTAACAATTGTAAATGCTACAGATAGCCCTAACGGAAAAACATTATTAATAGTTGCAAATGAATTTCCTGAAACTGCTACTTTAAACATTTATTCTAAATAAAGTAATCTACTTTTTTAGATAATTTTATACTAAAATACAATACAGCTTCATAATAATTGAAGCTGTATTTTTTTGCACTAATTTGGTTGTTTACATCTTTAAAAATTCGACTAGTAAGAGTATATTTAATTGTATCTTTGCAAAAATTTTATTTTATAATGAACAGCATTGTAGCCATAGTAGGAAGACCAAATGTAGGAAAATCAACACTTTTTAACAGATTGGTTCAGCGTAGAGAAGCTATTGTAGATTCTGTAAGCGGAGTTACTAGAGACAGACATTACGGAAAATCTGATTGGAACGGAAAGGAATTTTCTGTTATAGATACAGGTGGTTACATTGTTGGGTCTGATGATATTTTTGAAGAAGAAATTAGAAAACAAGTTTCTTTGGCTATTGATGAAGCAGACATTATTGTTTTTGTTGTTGATGTAGAGGAAGGAATTACTCCTATGGATGAAGAAGTTGCCAAACTTTTGCGTAAAGTTAAAAAACCTATTTTTCTTACAGTTAATAAAGTAGATAACGCAATGCGTGATGCTGATGCTGTAGAATTTTATAATTTAGGTTTGGGTGAATACCACACTATTTCTTCTATAAACGGTAGTGGTACAGGAGACATTTTAGATGCAATTGCTGCTAAAATGCCAGAACCAGAACCTGTAGACTTAGAAGCAAAAGAATTGCCTAGGTTTTCTGTAGTTGGAAGACCAAATGCAGGGAAATCTTCTTTTATAAATGCTTTAATTGGCGAAGACAGAAATATTGTAACCAATATTGCAGGAACAACCAGAGATTCTATTGACACAAAATACAATCGTTTTGGTTTTGATTTTAACTTAGTAGATACAGCCGGAATTAGAAAAAAATCTAAAGTAAAAGAAGATTTAGAATTTTACTCTGTAATGCGTGCAGTACGTTCTATAGAATATTCTGATGTTATTATTTTAGTGGTAGATGCTACTCGTGGTTTCGAAGGACAAGATCAGAATATTTTTTGGTTAGCAGAAAAAAACCGAAAAGGAGTTATAATACTTATTAATAAATGGGATTTAATAGAAAAAGAAACCAATACCATGCGAGATTTTGAAGCAATGGTAAGAAAACAAATAGAACCTTTTACAGATGTGCCTATTGTTTTTATTTCTGCACTTACAAAACAACGTTTATTTAAAGCTATTGAAACTGCTGTAGATGTTTTTGAAAATAGAAAAAACAGAATTCCTACAAGTAAGTTTAACGACACTATGCTGGAGATTGTTAAAAATTATCCACCACCTGCCATTAAAGGTAAGTTTGTTAAAATAAAGTATTGTATGCAATTGCCTACTCCTACACCACAGTTTGTATTTTTCTGTAATCTACCTCAGTATGTTAAAGACCCTTACAAACGTTTTGTAGAAAATAAATTAAGAGAAACTTACAATTTTACAGGAGTACCAATTACTATTTATTTTAGACAGAAATAGTATTCGTTTATTTTTTGTAACTTTCTTCACACTAAGTCGTCTTAGTTATGTATTATCTTTTCTAAATTTTAAATTATGAAAATAATTAAACCTAACGAGTTTAAAGAAGGAGATTTTCCGCTACAACTCAATATTTCTTTTAAAAAAGTTTTTCTTTTGTTTGAGAAATATGCTGATAAGGAATTTGTAAATCATCCTTTTCATAGTTCTGCAAAAAAAATGGTTTCTTTATTTAATGAACATCCAGAATTTAAGGATGGGTTTTCTGATTATACATTATTAGACACCTATAAAGAAGAAATAGATTTACTCTTAGACCCTTTGTTTCCTGAACCTTTGTTAAGTAACGAAATAAAGGCAGCCAGTATCCCATTTACATTTGCTTCTTTTAAGTTTACAGACCGTCTTAAAAATATTTTACAAAATGCAGGTGATGATTACGAGTTAACCATCCGTAATTTTGAACAAGATAGCATGTACATAACAGCGTGTACTTTTATTTTAAGTCATGTATATGATTTTCATATAGATGTTAAAAGACCTTTTTATTTTGATATTCCAGACAAAACAACTGGAACAATGAAATACTACAGAGCTGCTTTTAATGCAGATTTTTCTGAGATAACGGCTACAGATCAAGCACCTAAGCTTACTCAAGATGATATTAAAAATTTACTTAATAATTTTAACAACATAGAATTATGGAAGGAAAAATTCCCTCCTAATAGTTATATTTTTAAGGGATTTGGACTTGTTAATTTGTTTGATGTTACTTCTGAAGAAATGTTATCATCTATAAAAGCTAATTTATTAGCTGGTGGCGAAAATTTGATTTTTAAACTTCAGAATAATTTAAGAGATTTTTACAATATAAAAGATTTAAAACTTGGCTATTCTATTTTTGACAACACAAATTCTAAAATTTGTGAAATGGTTGTTCAGAAATCTAATAGTATTATTTTAAATAAATACAAAGAAATTAACTGTAAAGACAACTTCTTTTGTACAGGAATTATTCAAAAAGTTTTTGAAGAACATGAAACATTTGTAATTTCTGATGTAGAAGAATATGGAAATAGCACTCATAAAAACCTATTTTATCAAACTTTGCATAAATTAGGTTTAAAAAGTATTGTTCTAATTCCTATAAAAGCAAATATTAATGGAGATTTGGCTTTATTAGAAATTGCATCTCCAAGGGCTTACGAGTTAAACTCTATTACCATTAATAAGTTAAAAGATATTATTCCTGTATTTAAAGCTGCTGTAAAAAGAACCTCAGAAGAGCGTCAAAATGTTTTAGAAGCTACTATTCAAGAAAATTACACATCAATACACAGTGCTGTAAAATGGCGTTTTTATGAAGCTGCAGAAAAATACAATTCAGAAATACAAACCAATGAAAATGCTAAATTAGATCAGATTACATTTAAAGATGTATACCCTCTTTTTGGACAAAGTGATATTAAAGGATCTTCTTTAGCCAGAAATAATGCCATTCAAAAAGATTTAACTACTCAACTAACATTAGCTATATCTGTATTAGAAGATGCTTGTAAAACAGAACATTTACCAATTTATAACGAGTTAATGTATAGAGTTTCTTCTTTTTTAGAAGATGTTAAAATAGGTATTAATGCAGGCGATGAAGTTACTATTTTAGATTTCTTAAGTTCTGAAATTTATCCTGTTTTTAATCACATTAAAGAAATTAATAAAAAACTTGCTACTAAAGTAAACGTATACATGAATCGTTTAGATAAAGATTTAAATGTAGTTTACGAACAAAGAAAAAGTTACGAGAACAGTGTTACTCTTTTAAATGACAAATTAGCTAAATTTTTAGATAAAAAACAAAAGCAAGCGCAGGCAATGTTTCCTCATTATTTTGAGAGATACAAAACAGATGGAGTTGAGTACAATATGTATATCGGACAATCTATAACCAAGTCTAAAAAATTTGACAACTTATATTTATACAACTTACGCTTATGGCAATTACAAACCATGTGCGAGATGGAAAATATTGCTTTTAAAGAAAGAGCCAACATGCAACACGATTTACGTGTAGCGTCTTTAATTTTAATTCATAGTGATCCTATGGCTATAAAATTTAGGATGGACGAAAAACAATTTGATGTAGACGGGACCTATAACATTAGATATGAAATCTTAAAAAAACGAATAGATAAAGCAAATATAAAAGGTACAGAGGAACGTTTAACTGTACCAGGAAAAATAGCTATTATATATTCTCAGAAAAAAGAAGCTTTAGAATACACAAAATACATTACGTATTTACAGTCTAAAAATTTATTAGGCAAATTAGAACATTTAGATATAGAAGATTTACAAGACGTTTCTGGTTTAAAAGCTTTAAGAGTAGAGGTAATTTATCAGAAAGATTTTGATGCTAAAAAAACAATTACTCTTAATGATTTAATGAAGCAAATAGAATCTTAATAGATTTACATTTTAACAGTACTAAAATATAGAAGCAACCTTAAGTAATTAAGGTTGTTTTTTTGTTAAAATAGTTTTTAATATTAAATTCCTTTAATTTCTATATTTTATATGTTCTAAAAATATTAATTTAGACATCTATTAAACCTTTATAATTTAAAATTCTATGCAAAAAATATATGTATTAGCACTTTTATTTATCTGTTTTACATCATGTACTGCTACCAAAAACACTGCTAAAAATTCAGAAATTACTTATAAAGAATTTAGAGCACAACAAAAAAGCTTTAACTCTAAAGATGGTAAAATTAGTTATATAGATAAAGGAAAAGGAAATGTAATTATACTTTTACACGGTGTACCAACATCTGGTTGGTTGTATAGAAATATGATTGATAAACTTTCTGAAAACAACAGGGTAATTGTACCAGATATGTTAGGGTTTGGGTCTAGTGACTCTCCTAAAGGTTATAACATTTACTCAGAAAAAAATCATGCAAAACGCTTGTTAGCACTTATTAATCACCTAAAAATTAAAAATTGGACACACGTAATGCATGATGCTGGAGGACTTTGGACATGGGAGTTATTTAACTTAGCACCCAATAGAATAAAAAACTTAGTGGTTTTAAACACCATTATTTATGAAGAAGGTTTTACACCTCCTATTCGTTTTGAAGAAGGTTTTTGGGCAAAAACAGCAATGTGGAGTTATAGAAATGGTATTACCACTAATATGATGATTAAAAAACTTTTTAAATCTGGAATGACAGAAAACACTTTAACTAAAACAGATTTAGAGGGTTATAAAACTCCTTTAAAAGAAGGTAAAACAAAAGCAATGTATTATTTCTTTACCCAAACTTGTAATACATTAAAAGACTACCAACCTATCATCAAAAAAATAAATGTACCTACTACTCTTATTTGGGGTAAAAATGATGATTTTTTAAAGCTAAAACCACAACAAACACGTGTAATAAAAGATTTAAATATTACACCTGAAAACATACATATTATTAAAGCAAAACACTTTATTCAGGAAGAAAAGCCACAAAAAATTATAAATATCATTTTAAAAGCCGCAAAATAAACAAGTTTTTAAGCAGGCATTCCTTGGAAATAAAAAGAAATAGCAAAAGCAAGAACACTTACTAAAATACCAATCATAAATACAGTATAAGTTAACCTAAGAATACTATATTTTCTGTTTAAAACCAATCCTAAAAAATATAGATCTTTGGTTAAAGAACCGTATAAATAATCTTTATCTTTCATCATTTCTTGTATCCCCCATTCAAACTCGTTTAAACCCATTTTATGAAAATTTCCAAAAAACAATAAATTTACTTTCTTGTTAGCAACATCTTCTTTTGTAAATTTTCCGCCAGTTACATTAGGTCTAGTAGCTAAAATAGATAATACAATAGACGCTACTGTAAATACAACAAAAATTATAGTTGGTATAAATAAATGCTGATTAGATGGATTATCTAGTTTTGGTAATAAATTAGACAACGCTAAAGAAATAATAATTGCATTTACAGATAGTAAAATATTGGCTTTTGTATCTGCAATATCACTTAGCTTTATGTGATTACGTAGCGTGATACGAAACATTGATTGTACTCCTTTTTCAGGACTTTCATCTTTAAGCTTTGCTTTAAGCTTTTCTTTTTTCTTAGCTTTCTTTAGTTTCTTTTGCTCTTTGAGCATTTTCATAAGATTTGCATCTTTTTTGGGTTTCCAATATTCTATAGCATACGGTGTATAGTAATGATGAGCAGTTGTAAACATTTCTATATTACATTTTCGCCAAGCTTCGAGAGAATGCTCGGCAATACCTTGAATACGAAGTTCTTGTCGTAAATATTCACTCGCTTCTTCAAAATAACTTTTAGCAAAATGAGAGGCATCTGCATCTCTTAATATCTTATCAAGGTCAGTGACAGGAGTATTATCCATTTTTGTCGCCATAATGGCTTGACCTATACGCGTTATTCTATCTTTAGGATGTGCTTCTTTTGCTAGAAAATCTTCTGCTATTTTTACAGAATTCCCTTCATGCTCATCTCTTCCGTGTATATATCCTGTATCGTGTAAAAGTGCAGCAATTAAGATATCTTCCTTTTCTTCTTGAGATAGATCGCTTTTTTCTATAATTTCTTTAGTACTTTTATACACGCGTT
>CALHCK010000187.1 GCA_937936695.1 uncultured Polaribacter sp. | reverse complement strand
AGTAATTACAACAAACTTTAGACCTTATGAAGTTGCAATTTTAAATGCAGTAACAGAGGTTAAAAAAGATATAAAAGTAATTTGGTGTGATACAGGTTATAATACAGTGCAAACATATAAGCATGCAGAAGAACTTATAGAGAAATTGAGTTTAAACGTTCATTTATATACGCCAAAACAAACAGCATCTCATAGAAATGTTGTGTTAGGTGTACCGTCTGTAGATGATCCTAAGCATGTTATTTTTACTGAACAAGTAAAATTAGAGCCTTTTTCAAGAGCAATGAAAGAACATCAGCCAGATGTATGGTTTACAAACTTAAGAAAAGGACAAACAGCTTTTAGAAATAGTATAGATATTGTTTCTCAAAGTAAAGATGGCGTAGTAAAAGTTAGTCCTTTTTATAATTGGACAGACGAAGAGTTGGATACGTATTTAAATGAAAAAAGTTTACCTAACGAGTTTACTTATTTTGACCCAACAAAAGTAGAAAGTAATAGAGAATGTGGTTTACATATCTAAAAAACATGATTATGAATCAAAATACAATACAAGTAGATGCTTTAGAAAGTGAAGCAATTTATATTTTTAGAGAAGTAGTAGCTCAGTTTGAAAAACCTGTTTTATTATTTTCTGGAGGAAAAGACAGTATCACCTTAGTACGTTTAGCGCAAAAAGCGTTTTACCCAGCTAAAATTCCTTTTCCATTAATGCATATAGATACAGGACATAACTTTCCTGAAACTATAGAGTTTAGAGATAGATTAGTAAAGGAATTAGGTGTAGAGTTAATTGTAAGAAATGTACAAGACAATATAGATTCTGGTAGAGTAAAAGAAGAAACAGGTAGATACGCAAGTAGAAACATGTTACAAACAGAAACTTTATTAGATGCGATAGAAGAATTTGGTTTTGATGCATGTATTGGAGGAGCAAGAAGAGATGAAGAAAAAGCAAGAGCTAAAGAAAGAATCTTTTCAGTAAGAGATGATTTTGGTCAATGGGATGAAAAAAACCAACGTCCAGAAGTTTTTGATATGTTAAACGGTCGTATTGATTTAGGGCAGAATGTACGTGTTTTTCCAATTTCTAACTGGACAGAATTAGATGTGTGGTCTTATATAGAACAAGAAGGAATAGAGATACCATCTATTTATTTTGCTCATAAAAGAAAAACATTTGTTAGAGACGGTATGATATGGTCTGCAGATGATGAGGTAGTGTACAGAGATGAAGAAGAAGAGGTAGTAGAAAGAATGGTTCGTTTTAGAACTGTTGGAGATATGAGTTGTACAGCAGCTGTTTTATCAGACGCAGTAGATATTGTAAAGGTAGTAGAAGAAATTAGAGATTCTTCTATTTCTGAAAGAGGAGCAAGAATAGATGATAAGAGATCTGAAGCTGCAATGGAAAAAAGAAAGCAACAAGGATATTTCTAGAAAACGCTCTTAGTTTATGGTAATTTAAGCCATTAACGTAAAATAAAAACGAATAACAAATTAAGCTAAAAGCCCACGGCTAATAGCTAATAGCTAATAAAAATGAAAGTATTAAAAATAGCAACAGCAGGAAGTGTAGATGATGGTAAGAGTACCTTAATCGGTCGTATTTTATATGATACAAAATCACTAACTGATGATAAGTTAGAAGCAATTGAAGAAAAAAGTAGACAACGTGGTTTTGACTATTTAGATTTTTCTTTAGCTACAGATGGTTTAGTTGCAGAGCGTGAGCAAGGTATTACAATAGACGTTGCACACATCTATTTTTCTACACCATCTAAAAGTTTCATTATTGCAGATACTCCAGGTCATATAGAGTATACAAGAAATATGGTTACAGGTGCATCTACAGCACAAGCTTCAATTGTTTTAATTGATGCTAGAAATGGAGTTGTAGAACAAACGTACCGTCACTTTTTTATCAATAATTTATTAAGGATAAAAAACGTTGTAATTGCTGTAAATAAAATGGACTTAGTAGATTTTTCTGAAGAAAAATTTAACGAAATAAAAAAGGAAATAGAATTTTTAGCAAGTAAAAGCGAATATAAAGGTCAGAAATTAACATTTATACCATTGTCTGCTTTAAAAGGAGATAATGTTGTAGATAAGTCTGACGCTATGCCTTGGTATACAGGAGAAACATTAATGCATCATTTAGAAAGTTTAGATGCAGATGATATTAACGATGTTTCTGAAACTCGTTTTCCTGTACAAACAGTAATAAGACCTAAAACCGAAGAATACCACGATTATAGAGGGTATGCTGGTAAAATTTACGGTGGAGATTTTGAAGTTGGAGATGAGGTAGCTGTATTGCCATCGCAAACAAAATCTAAAATAAAAAGTATTAACTTTTTTGATAAGGAATTTGCTGTAGCTAAAAGAGGAAGCTCTGTTACTATTACGTTAGAAGATAATGTAAATGTAAGTAGAGGAGATATGATTGTAAAAACAACAGAAGAGCCTACAATAGCAAAAGAATTAGAGGCTACTATTTGTTGGATGGATAAAGAACCATTACAAGCATCTCAAAAATACTATATAAAACATGGTGTAAATGATGCGCAAGCAAAAATTACACAATTAAATAGTATTATAAAAACAGACTTTTCTGGTATCGAAGAAAATCCATCAGAATTGGTTTTAAATCAAATAGGAGATATTCAATTAAAATTAAGTAAACCTTTATCGTTTGATGCTTATAGCAAAAACAAATCAAGTGGTTCGTTTATCTTAATTAACCCAAAAACAAACAATACAGTTGGTGTAGGTTTTATTAAATAAACCTATTAATTCAAATTAATAACAAGATGCAAAGCTTTAGAACAGAAATAGAAAATCCAGTTGTAGAAAAGGATATTATTGAATTAGCAGATAAAATTGCTCAGTTTAATAATCTACAGATAGATGAAGAAAAATTTAGAAGTTTACGTTTAGCTAGAGGTGTATATGGTCAGCGTCAAGAAGGCGTTCAAATGATTCGTATTAAAATACCTTATGGTAAATTAAAAACAAATCAGTTAAGACGTATCTCTGAAGTTTCAGATGAATACTCAAGAGGTAGATTGCATATTACTACCCGTCAAGATATTCAAATCCATTATGTAGATTTAAATAGAACACCTGAGTTATGGGCAGAGTTAGAGCGTGATGATGTTACGTTACGTGAGGCTTGTGGTAATGTAGTAAGAAATGTAACTGCATCTGAAACAGCAGGTATTGATGTAAACGAACCTTTTGATGTATCTCCTTATGCAGATGCATTGTATAAATTCTTTTTACGTAACCCAATTTGTCAAGAAATGGGACGTAAATTTAAGGTTTCTTTCTCATCAACAGATGAAGATACTGGGTTGTCTTATTTACATGATTTAGGATATATTGCAAAAATACAAGACGGAGTAAGAGGTTTTAAAGTTTTAGTTGCAGGAGGATTAGGTTCTCAACCAAGACATGCAGAGGTATTGTATGACTTTTTACCAGCAGATAAAATTATTCCAGTAATGGAAGGTGTTTTAAGAGTTTTTGATAGATATGGTGAGCGTAAAAGTAGAGCCAAAGCAAGAATGAAATTCTTACTAAAAGACATCGGTTTAGAAGCTTTTAAAGAATTAATTGCACAAGAGCAAAAAGCAATAGCTTTAAAAACAGTAGCTATAGATGCAGATGCTTATGTACCATCTACACCTGTTGCTGTAAATGCTCCAGAAGTAACAATTAAAGATCAAAAAGCATTTGATTTATGGAAATCAACAAACATAATCCCCCAAAAACAAGAGGGATATGTAGCTATTGGTATTAAAGTACTATTAGGAGATTTTTATACAGATAAAGCAAGGTTATTAGCTAATTTAGTAGATAAATATGCTGCTGGAGAGGTGCGTTTAACGTTACGTCAGAATATTGTTATTCCTTTTGTAAAAGAAGATTTATTACCATTATTTTACCAAGAACTAGAAAAATTAGGTTTTGTAGAAGCTGGTTATAATAAAGCAGTAGATATTACAGCTTGTCCTGGTACAGATACTTGTAATTTAGGTATTGCTAGTAGTACAGGTATTGCAGAAGAATTAGAAAGAGTAATTACAGCAGAATATCCTCAGTATTTAGAAAACCAAGATTTGGTTATAAAAATTAGTGGATGTATGAATGCTTGTGGTCAGCATAATATGGCTAACATTGGTTTTCAGGGAATGACTGTTAGAACTCCAGATAAATTAGTTGCTCCTGCATTACAAGTATTGTTAGGTGGTGGTAATTTAGGTGATGGAAACGGAGCTTTTGCTGATAAAGTAGTAAAAGTACCAAGTAAAAGAGGACCTGAAGCTTTACGTAGAATTTTAAATGATTTTGAAGCAAATGCAAACGGAAAACAGTTTGTAGATTACTATAAAGAAAAAGGAGAAAAATACTTTTACGATTTCTTAAATGATTTACAAGATGCTACTAACTTAACTCAAGAAGATTTTATTGATTGGGGAGAAGAAGAAAAGTATGTAAAAGAAATTGGTATTGGTGAGTGTGCTGGTGTTGTAATAGATTTAATTGCTACATTATTTTTAGAAAGCGAAGAGAAAATACAAAATGCAAAAGAAGCATTAGATAACAATGTGTTTTCTGGTTCAATTTACTACACGTATCAATCTCTTGTAAATTCTGCAAAAGCATTATTATTAGCAGAAAACAAGAAAACAAATACACATGCAGGTATCATTTCTCAGTTTGATGATTTATTTGTAACTACTAATAAAATAGATTTAGGAAGTTCTTTTGCAGATGTTATTTATCAAATCAATAAAAATACACCTTCTAAAGAATTTGCTACAAAATATATAAATGATGCAAATGAGTTTTTACAAAAAGTAAGAGCTTTTAGAGACTTGCAAACAAAGGCATAAGCATAGGTAAAATAAAAGAATGAGTATAAAAAAACCAAAATTAACCGTTGTAGGTGCTGGACCTGGAGATATAGATTTAATAACTGTAAAAGCTATAAAAGTATTAAAAACTGCTGATGTAGTTTTGTATGATGCTTTGGTAAACGAGGAGTTATTAAGTTATATAAACCCAGAAGCACAACAGGTTTTTGTAGGAAAACGTAGAGGTTGTTATCGCTACCAACAAGAGCAAATTAATGAGCTTATTGTTTCTTATGCAAAAGCAAACGGACATGTAGTACGTTTAAAAGGAGGAGATTCTTTTATTTTTGGACGTGGTGCAGAAGAAATGGAGTATGCCGCAAATTTTGGTTTAGAAGTAGATATTGTACCAGGTATCTCATCATCATTAGCAGTACCTGCTTATCAAAATATACCTTTAACAAAGCGTGGTAGCGCAGAGAGTTTTTGGGTAATAACAGGTACTACAAAAGAACATAAAATTTCTTCAGACATAGAATTAGCTGCAAAGTCTAATGCAACTGTAGTAGTTTTAATGGGTATGAGCAAGTTACCACAAATAGTTAATTTGTTTAAAGCAGAAGGTAAAGAAAATTTACCTGTAGCAATTATTCAAGAAGGTACAACAACAAGAGAAAAAATAGGTATTGGTACGGTAAATACTATAGAAAATATTGTAGTAAAAGAAGATTTAAAGAACCCTGCAATTATTGTTTTAGGAGAAGTCGTAAAACATAGAGCAGCAATTTTAAAAATTCAACAAGAATATTCTAAAGAATTAAAAGGATAATTTAATGGAAAGAAATAATTTATATCCTGTTTTTTTAAAAACTAAAAACCTAAATGTTTTAATTATAGGAGGAGGTTTTGTTGCAGAAGAAAAATTAACTTTCTTGTTAAAATCTAGTCCAGATGCAAAAGTTTTAATGGTTTCTCCTATGTTTAGAGAAGGTACCATTGAGCTATCAAAAAAAGGCTGTGTTACTCTTGTAGAAGATACCTACAAAAAAAAATATTTACAAGGTAGACATATGATTGTTGCAACCACAGATATACCAGAAGTAAATGTTCAGGTTTGGAAAGATTGTAGAGCAGAAGCTAAGTTAGTAAACGTTGCAGATAACCCACCGTATTGCGATTTTTATATGGGTGGTATTGTTACTAAAGGTAATGTAAAGGTGGCTATTTCTACAAACGGAAAATCGCCAACAACAGCCAAGAGATTGCGTCAGTTTTTTGAGGAAGTTATTCCTGAAAACATAGATGACCTTGTAAAGAATTTAAACGAATATAGAAAAACCATCAAAGGAGACTTTGAAGAAAAAGTAGAAAAACTAAACGAATTTACAAAGAGTTTGGTTGAAAAATAAAGTAAAAGTTAGCTGTTTTTATAAGTTAAAAACAATTTGTTTAACAGGCTTATAAAAGCAATAAATTAAAATTATGATTACAACAGATATACTAATTATTGGTGCAGGACCAACAGGACTATTTACCGTTTTTGAAGCAGGTTTATTAAAGTTAAAATGTCATTTAATAGATGCGTTAGCACAACCAGGAGGTCAGTGTTCAGAAATTTATCCAAAGAAACCTATTTATGATATACCTGCTTATCCAGAAATTTTAGCAGGAGATTTAACTCATAAATTAATGGAACAAATTAAACAATTTGAGCCAGGATTTACTTTAGGAGAGCGTGCAGATACTGTAGAAAAGCAAGAAGATGGTACATTTATTGTAACTACAAATAAAGGTACAAAACACCATGCAAAAATTGTTGCTATTGCAGGAGGTTTAGGTTCTTTTGAACCAAGAAAACCGTTAATTCCTAATTTAGTAGATTTTGAAGATAAAGGAGTAGAGTATATAATTAAAGAGCCAGAATTATATAGAGACAAAAAAGTTGTTATTTCTGGAGGTGGAGATTCTGCTTTAGATTGGGCAATCTTTTTATCTGATGTAGCTTCTGAAGTAACTTTAATTCATAGAAGAAATGAGTTTAGAGGAGCTTTAGATTCTGTAGAGAAAGTACAAGAGTTAAAAAACTTAGGTAAAATTAATTTAATAACTCCTGCAGAAGTAAAAGGAATTATTGGAGAAGGTAAAGTAACAGGTGTTGCTGTAGAGAAAAAAGGAGAAGAGCCTTTTATTATAGATACAGATCATTTTATTCCTTTATTTGGATTGTCTCCAAAATTAGGACCAATTGCTAATTGGGGCTTAGAAATAGAGAAGAATGCAATTAAAGTAAATAATGCTTTAGATTATCAAACAAATGTACCAGGTATTTATGCAATTGGAGATGTAAATACATATCCTGGTAAATTAAAGTTAATTTTATGTGGTTTTCATGAAGCTACTTTAATGTGTCAGAGTGCATATAAGAGAATTTTTCCAGACAAAAAATACGTAATGAAATACACAACTGTAGGTGGTGTAGAAGGTTTTGATGGAACTAAAAAAGAAGCTCCAAAAGCAGTAGTAAAAGCTATAGAATAATAAAGTGCAAAAATACCTGCAAGGTTTTTTAAGCCTTGTAGGTATAAATTGTTAGGTTTGCTTAAATTTGCAGACAATAGAAATAAAAGTAAATGCAAGACATTAATATAAAAATAACAGACAGAAACGGAGTAACGCATGATGTAGTTGCCCCAACAGACATGGCAATGAATTTAATGGAGGTAGTACGTTCTTACGAATTAGCGGAAGAAGGGACTATTGGAGTTTGTGGCGGAATGGCAATGTGTGCTTCTTGTCAGTGTTATGTAAAATCTGATCATGAATTGCCAGAGATGACAGATGATGAAGATGCTATGTTAGCAGAAGCTTTTAATGTAGAAGATAACAGTAGATTAGGATGTCAGATACAAATGACTCCAGAAATAGATGGTTTAGAAGTAGAATTAGCCCCAGAATCTTAAATATGAAAGAAATAGTACAAAAAAGTCAACTTGTAAATTACAGCATGTGCTTAAGAGATGCTGTAGAAATTTTTACACGAGAGTTGATTAATTGTCTGTTTGATGAAGTATACCAAAAAGAGCATGGAGAAGCTACAAAACAAAAATTCTTAAGAATTTTAGAAAGATTATCTATAGATAAAAAAGAATGTTTTTGGTTAGATTATGAAGCATCATTTCCAGAAATAAGAAGAAAGCTAGATTTAGATGCTTTGGCAGCTTTAAATAGCGATCCTGCCGCAAAAAGTTTACGAGAAATTTATTTAGCGTATCCAGGTTTTTATGCAATATCTGTTTACAGATTAAGTAATCAATTGCTAAAACAAGAAATACCTGTTTTACCAAGAATGATGAGTGAATTTGCACATGGAACTACTGGTACAGATATTCATCCAGGAGCAGAAATAGGAGAATCTTTTCATATAGACCATGCAACAGGTATTGTAATAGGAGAATCTGCTATTATAAAAGAGCATGTAAAAATTTTTCAAGGAGTAACTTTAGGAGGTATTTCTGTAAAGAAAAGTTTAGCATCAACAAAAAGACATCCAACTATATTAAGTAATGTTACCATTTATGCAAATGCAACCATTTTAGGAGGTGATGTTGTTATTGGAGAAAATTCTGTAATAGGTGCAAATGTTTGCATTACAGAATCAATACCAGAAAATTCTGTTGTAACAGTACATTCAGAAAATAATATTTTTCAAAAAAAGAACTAAAATGAAAACAAAAAGTATTATAGATTTTGTTGGTAATACACCGCTAGTAGAAGTACAAAATATATTTCAAAAAGAAGGTGTTAAGCTCTTATTAAAACTAGAGGGTAATAACCCTGGAGGTAGTGTAAAAGACAGAGCTGCTTACAATATGATTTCTGAAGCAATTAGAAGAAAAAATATTAAAAAAGGAGATACTTTAGTAGAAGCAACAAGTGGTAACACAGGTATTGCATTGGCTTTAATGGCTAAAGTATTAGGTGTAAATATGGTATTGGTAATGCCAGAAAACTCTACTGAAGAACGTGTAAAAACCATGAAAGCTTATGGGGCTAAAGTTATTTTAACTCCTAAAGAAGTGGGTATGGAAGGTTCTAGAGATTATGCTTTAAAACTAAAATATAAAAAAGGGTATTACAGATTAAATCAGTTTGATAATACTGATAACTCTAAAGCTCATTATAAAACTACCGGACCAGAAATTTGGAGAGATACAGAAGGAGAAGTAACTCATTTTGTATGTACAATGGGAACTACTGGTACCATTATGGGAGTTTCAGATTACTTAAAAGAACAAAATAAAGACATAACTATAGTAGGTGTTCAACCAGATGGAGAATCTAGAATACCTGGTATTAGAAAATGGCCACAAGAATATTTACCAGCTATTTTTAATAGAAAAAAAGTAGACAAGGTTTTAGAAGTAGATGAAAAAGAAGCAAAAGCAATGACGCAAAGACTAGCAGAAGAAGAAGGTATTTTTGCTGGTATGAGTAGTGGAGGATCTGTGGCAAGTGCTTTAAAAGTTGCACAAAGTTTAGATAAAGGTGTAGTTGTAGCTATTGTTTGCGATAGAGGAGATAGATATTTATCATCTACATTATTCGAAAAAGAGTAAAATTTACAAATCGATCATTCTGCAAATAAAAAAAATAATACGTTTATTTGCAGTATAGTTCATTAACTTATTTATTTCGTTATCACGAAAGGCAGAGGGATTAGACCCGCTGAAGCCTTAGCAACCCATTTCTTACACAAGAAATAGAAGGTGCTACATTCTACAGTTTTATTACTACTTAAAAATTAGTAATTAACTGACAGATAACAGCAAAGAGGTATCTTTTCTGATGACATATAGATAAAAATATCAAAAAATGTCAAATATATATAAAGCTTTACAAGAAAGAATTTTAGTTTTAGATGGTGCTATGGGTACTATGCTACAAGCCTATAAATTTACAGAAGAAGATTTTAGAGGAGAACGCTTTAAAGACTACCCAACCCCATTACAAGGTAATAACGATTTATTATCTATAACTCAACCAGAAGCTATAAAAACCATTCATGCTAAATATTTTGAGGCAGGTGCAGATATTGTAGAAACCAATACTTTTTCGGGTACTACTATAGCAATGGCAGATTATCAAATGGAAGATTTGGTGTATGAGTTAAACTATGAATCTGCAAAAATAGCAAAAGAAGTAGCGTTAGAGTTTACAGCAAAAGAGCCACATAAACCTCGTTTTGTTGCAGGTTCTATAGGGCCAACAAACAGAACTGCAAGTATGTCTCCAGACGTAAATGATCCTGGTTACAGAGCTGTTACTTTTGATGAGTTAAGAATTGCTTACAAACAGCAAGTAGAAGCTTTAATGGATGGTGGTTCTGATATTTTATTAGTAGAAACTGTTTTTGATACCTTAAACGCCAAAGCAGCATTATTTGCTATAGAAGAAGTAAAAGAAGAAAGAAATATAGAAATACCTGTAATGCTTAGTGGTACTATTACAGATGCTTCAGGAAGAACATTATCAGGACAAACAGCAGAGGCATTTTTAATTTCTGTATCTCATATTCCTTTATTATCTGTAGGTTTTAATTGTGCTTTAGGTGCTAATTTATTACAACCGCATTTAGAGTCTATTGCAGATAAAACAGAATTTGCAATTTCTGCCCATCCAAATGCAGGTTTACCTAATGCTTTTGGAGAGTATGATGAAACACCTGAAGAAATGGGAGAGCAGATAGAAGAGTATATGAAGAAAAATTTAATGAATATTATTGGAGGATGTTGCGGAACATCACCAGAACACATTAAAGTAATTGCAAATATTGCTGCAAAATATAAGCCAAGAGCTTATGGAGGAACTGTAAAATAAAATCAGTTTTTAAAAATAAAAATAGAACTCTGCGTATTTTTACAATTACAAAGAGTGTTTTAATTATATAAATCTCTGGTTTTTTAAATCTAGAGATTTTATATATCTAACTAACAAGTAAGATATATAATAATGCCATAAATAATGAAAGTAAAACAGACTAAATACATGCGTTTATCAGGATTAGAGCCTCTAGTTCTGAATGAAAACAGCAATTTTATAAATATTGGAGAACGAACAAATGTTGCAGGTTCTCGAAAGTTTTTACGATTAATTAAAGAAGAAAAGTTTGATGAAGCTTTAGACATTGCAAGACATCAGGTAGATGGTGGCGCGCAAATTGTTGATATAAACATGGATGACGGTTTAATTGATGGTAAAGAAGCAATGGTACGTTTCTTAAACTTAATTGCAGCCGAACCAGATATTTGTAGAGTACCTATGATGATAGACAGCTCTAAATGGGAAATTATAGAAGCAGGTTTACAGGTAGTACAGGGTAAATGTGTGGTAAATTCGATTTCTTTAAAAGAAGGTGAAGAAAAGTTTATTTGGGAAGCAAAACAAATTAAAAAATACGGAGCTGCTGTTATTGTAATGGCTTTTGATGAAGTAGGGCAGGCAGATACGTATGAGAGAAGAATAGAAATAGCTAAAAGATCGTATGATGTTTTAGTAAATAAAGTAGGTTTTCCGTCAGAAGATATTATTTTTGATTTAAATATATTTCCGGTTGCAACAGGTATGGATGAACATCGTAGAAACGCGATAGATTTTATAGAAGCAACAAGATGGGTAAGACAAAATTTAGAAAACGCTTCTGTTAGTGGAGGGGTTAGTAATGTATCTTTTTCATTTAGAGGAAACAACGGAGTAAGAGAAGCAATGCACTCGGTGTTTTTATACTATGCTATTCAGGCTGGTTTAAATATGGGTATTGTAAACCCAGCAATGTTAGAGGTGTATGATGATATACCTAAAGATTTATTAGAGCATATAGAAGATGTAATTTTAGATAGAAGAGAAGATGCTACGGAAAGATTACTAGATTTTGCAGAAAC
>CALHCK010000186.1 GCA_937936695.1 uncultured Polaribacter sp. | reverse complement strand
TATATATATTTACTTTCTAACCGCAATCATCATGTGTGGGCTAAAGGGAAGTAAATACTCGTCATTTTCGGTAAGTTTTTGCAGTTGTTTTAAAGTTTTAGATTTTTTCTTATCTAACATATTTGCAAAATATTCGTTATCTAACCAAATCATACCCTCAACAGCAAAAAGGTTTAAAAAGTTAAGATTTTGTTCTAAAAATTCTGCTTTTAAATCTTCAGGTTTGTGGTAGTAAGCGTCCGCTAATAAAAAAGGAAAATCTTTAGGAGCGTTGTGTATACCTGTTGTTAGTTCTTCTTTACACATATTAAAAAAAGAATTAGCGTGTATCATACCGTTCATAAGTCCAACCACGGTAGATGCTGTTGCGTTAATTGCAAAACCTAAGAGAATACCGCCTTTTTTTAAAACTCTTTTAGCTTCTATAATAGCGGCTATTCTGTCTTCTCTTTTTTGTAAATGATATAACGGACCGTGTAAAATGACCAAGTCGGCAGTTTGGTCTTTGTATGGTAACTTTTTAGCTTCGCCAATAGTAACAGAAAAAGGGTTTTTTAGTTTTTTTGCTCTTTTTTCTGCTAATTTAATGTGCTTAACAACAGGCTCTATTAAATGTACGGTATGATTTTTTTTTGCCAACCATTCAGCATATTTTCCTGTACCACCACCAACATCTATAATAGTAGCATTTTGGGTATTAATATGTTTTTCTATAAGTTCTTTAATACGCTCAAATTCAAAAATCCCCATTCCTTTTTCTAGTCTGGTTTCCTCTGAAGCTTTGTTGTAAAAATTCTCTAACTCTGCACTAATTAGATTTTTATTATTGCCTTTCATTGTTAGGTTAACTGTAGTTAATTTAAAAAATAAAAGTAGTAAACTTTCTACGAATCACCCTTTACTAATTATATAATTAGTGCAAAACTTTTAAATTATATTTATAATAGTTTTTTATTCAAAATTTATAATAGGAGTACTCTCTGTTAAGGTATTGCCAGATTCTAAAATTACTGTTATTGTAAAAACAGCAGTATTAGGAATGTTGTTGTTTGTAGCTAATTCTATTTGAAATGAGCCATTAAAATTAGAGTTGTTATTATTAAATATATTTCTAACATTAATTTTTTCTCCATTAAAATTATAGGAAATAAAATTATCTGTAACGTTAGTTATTTGTTCTGTTTCTGTGTTTGTTACAGTAATTTCTATAGATTTAACAGGGTCTTTGTTTATAAAATCGTCTGGTACACAACTACAAGCATATGCTTTAGAAAATCCAAGAGCACTAAAATCTAATACATCTAATTTCTGTTTAAAATGGGCAATTTCCTTTAAGTTAAAAGAAAGATTAACCGTTATGCCAAAAGAATTTTTGTTAACATTACTAGTAGCTTCTTCAATTTGAAAACCAGAAGTATCCCAGGTTTTTATTTCTACGGAATCATATGTTTGTTCATATGTTTTTGGAGTTTCACATTCGCAAGTTTCACAAGAAGTAACAAGGAATTGGAAAAAATAAATCAGTACTAAAGAAAACAATTTTTTATTCATAGACATTTTATATTTAGCAAAATATTAGGAGTGAGCAATCTTTGTTAATAACAAATGGAATTACTTTACTTATACTATGTTAAATGTATTGGTTTTAATTTTTGCTGATATTATCTAAAGATTAAATTTTCTTGTAAAGAAGCAATATATAATTATTGTTATAAAGTTAATTACACACTTTACAGTCTTTTTTATCTTTAATTTCTCCAACTAAAACACCGTTGCTATTCATAACAAAACCACAACAATCCATAAAACCTTTGGCAATTAGTTTACGAGCACGTTGTATTTGAGATTTTGTGGTAGACAAACTTTGATTTAATTGATTAGCAACTTCTTGTTGTTTTAGGCCTTTAATATCTGATAAAAATAAAGGAGCTCTATATTTTTCAGGTAAATTTTTTAGGATGCCTTTTAAACAATCTTTTTCTGAATGAATGTTTTCTGAGTACTCGTCTTCAATAGTTGGTATGGTAATATCAAAACTTTTGTTGGTTGTTTTCCAGTAATCAATAACTGCATTTTTAGCTATTGTAAAACACCAATTTTTAATTTTAGTTGTATCTTTTAAAGTATGAAGTTTGGTATGAATTTTTAAAAAAGTGTCCTGTAAAATATCATCTGTAATTGTTTTATCTTTTACCATACTATGTATGTAATGCTTTAAATCATTGGCATACAAAATCCATACTTTATTTGTTGTCATGGTGTTTTTTTTTACAGATAACAGAACAGTTCTTTAATAAAAACTGTTCTGTTTGTTTAAAGAGTAAAAATTATTTTTAAAGATTACAAGAAGCACAAGTGCAATTTGTGCAAGTACAATTTTTACAATCTCCGTTTTTACATGCTGTACAATTACAAGTACAAGTATTTTTATTTTTCATAAGTATGTATTTAAAGTGTATATAATAGACCTATAAGTTACAAAAAAGATGCATTCTAAAATATTTTTTTAAAAAAACATACTTATTTAAAGCGTATAATTAACTGTTTTTTTGTGTGTAAGTGCTTGTTTAATATGTTTTTAGGTGATGTGGCTAATGTAGTGTAGTTTTTAAAAAAACATCAATTAAAAACTAATTATGTGAGATTAAGTAAATCCATAGGTAACAGTTGCTGTAACACAAACTAATCCGTAAGATGTTATGTAATTAATGAATTATGAAAATAATATTACCAATAGTCTAAAAGATTTAAAAGAATTGTTGGTTAGGTTGAATAAAACCAACAATATTTATAGAGATTAAATTATTTATTTTTCAATAATTATTGAAAGTTTAGAAAAATTTTATATATTTGTACCATGGAATTAAATGAGGCAAAAATAAAATATATTCAAACTTGGGGTAGTTTAGCAACTTCTTGGGGTGTAAACAAAACAATGGCACAAGTACATGCATTATTACTTGTCTCTACAAAACCACTATCTGCTGAAGATATTATGGATGCTTTAAAAATATCTAGAGGAAACGTAAATATGAATGTACGGGCTTTAATTGATTGGGGCATCGTAAAAAAAGAGTTTGTAGTAGGAGAAAGAAAAGAGTTTTTTGTAGCAGGTAAAGACATTTGGGAATTATTTAAACAAATAACTAAAGAGCGAAAAAAAAGAGAAATAGAACCGGTTTTAAAAGTTTTAGAGGAATTACAACAAGTTGAAGACAATACGGAAGAAGGAGCTCAATTTAAGAAAGTTTTAGGAGATTTATCATCAGTTACTAATCAAGTAAATTCTATGTTAGAAAAAGCTATAAGAGCCGACGAACATTGGCTTTTATCAAATTTTACCAAAATGATAAAAAAGTAAAAAAATTTACAAATAAACTTTCATATATTTCTGAAAGTTTTAAACTTTTAATTATGATAATAATACTAAAAATAACTATTAGATTTTTAATAGTTCCTTTTTTGAGAGTAATATATCAGGCACGAAAACAAGAAATATGATTAACGCTACATATATATTATACATTTTAATATCAAGTTTAATAGTTGTTTATGTAGGAGATTTATGTTACAAAAATGGCAAAATTTACATCTTAAATTATTTTTATAAAGATGTTCATTTCGGAAATGGAATAAATAAATTACTAAGAATTGCATATTATTTATTAAACATAGGTTTAACAATTTGGAGTTTACATTCTATTAGAAATATAAAAAATATAGCAGAAGCAATATTAGAATTAACAACAAGATTAAGTTTTATATTATTGGTTATCGGGTTACTGCATTTTATTAATATTTACACCGTATATCTTATTTATAAATACTTAAAAAAAAGTAAAATTTAAAATTAATTATTAAAATAAACAATCATGACCACATCATTAGAATTAATCGCTTACATTATTTATTTACCAATAGTAATTGGCTTAACAACTTTAGTATCTCAAAATTTATTTAAAAACAGTAAAATTTTTATGTTAGATATTTTTAATCAGAAAGTAGAAATCGCCATGGCAACAAATAAATTGTTTAAAATTGGTTTTTATCTTTTAAATATAGGTTTTGCATTAAGGATTATTAAGATTTATAAATTAACAAATTATAAAGACTTGGTAGAAACATTAAGTAGTAAAATAGGAGGTTTTTCTATTTACTTAGGAATTGTAATGATACTTTTTATACTTTTTTTTCTAAAAGGAAGGAAAGCAAGTAAAGTAAACAATTTAAAAAATAATAATGAAAACTAAAAATAATGAAGATAATTATAGCAGGAGGAACAGGGTATTTAGGAGACCTTTTAACGAATTATTTTAAGAAGAATAAAAATAACCAAATTTATATATTGAGTAGAAGACAATTTATAAATAAAGAAAATGTAAACTATTTAAAATGGGATGGAAAAAAAATAGGTTATTGGACAACTTTTTTAGAAAAAGCAGAGGTAGTGATTAATTTAGTAGGTAAATCTGTAAATTGTAGGTATACTAGAAAAAATAAAGCAAAGATTTACAGTAGTAGAATAGATAGTACAGATTTACTTTGTAGAGTTATTAAAGGATTAAAATTCCCTCCGAAGGTATTTATTCAGTCTTCATCAGCAACCATTTATAGTCATTCTGAAGATAAATTAATGACAGAAAATAAGGGAGATATTGGATCGGATTTTTCTATGGATGTTTGTAAAAAGTGGGAAGTAATTTTTAATTCTTATAATTTGCCCAAAACCAGAAAGATAATTACAAGAACTTCTATTGTATTAGGTAATAAAGGAGGTGCTTTTCCTATTATCAAGAGGTTAACTAAAATTGGCTTTGGAGGCAAACAACGATCAGGTAATCAATTTATAAGTTTTATAACGGAAAAAGATTATGCAAAAGCAATTGATTTTTTAATAGATAAAAATAGTGGAGTTTATAATTTATGTGTACCTAACCCAATTAAAAATAAAGATTTTCAAAAGCAATTAAGAGAAAAAATGAACTGTATTATAGGGATATCAACCCCTGCAAAACTACTTAAAATAGGTGCCTTTTTTATAGGGACAGAATCTGAACTAATTTTAAAAAGTAGAAAAGTATATCCTGAGAAATTAATAAAATTAGGTTTTAAGTTTTCTGTTGATAATTTTAAGTCTTTAAAAATTTAAATGTTCTTATTTTAAATAAATACTAATTTAATATGGCATATTTTTTGTTATATTATTGATGTTAAGTTAAAACAGAAACCTATGAAACTATTAACTCCATTTTTAATAACACTTCTTTTAGTAGTATCTTCTTGTAGCTCGGTAAGAGTTATTACAGATTATGATGACAAAGTAGATTTTAATAAGTACAAAACATTTGCTTTTTATAAACCAGAGATAGACAAAGCAAAAATATCTGATTTAGATAAAAAAAGAATTT
>CALHCK010000185.1 GCA_937936695.1 uncultured Polaribacter sp. | reverse complement strand
TAAAAGATAAATACCATTTGGTAAATTTTTAAATGTAATATTTTTACCAGAAGCTACTAATGCACCAGTACTGTTAAAAACTTCTACAAAATCTATATCTATATTAGATGTTATATTTAAATTATCTTTTACAGGGTTAGGATATACGTTAAAATTAGTATCTGCAATAATATCTTTAGTAGATAAAACAGCTTCAGTAACCACTAAGTTATCAAAAAGAAAAAAGTTTCCTTCGTCTGTAGTTGAAGAGACTGTAAAAGCAGTAACATTCGTCCAGTTTAATATAACATTTCTACCCAAAAAAATATTAGGACTGCTAACTTCAGTATTAGTATTCGTAGCAATTGTAGGCGTAAACACCAAATTATTATTACCACTTACAACAGAAACAAATATAGAGGTAATATTAACAGGTCTATTAAAGCTAAAGGTAACTGTTTGTGTGGTAGGGTCTGTTCTTAGTAAATTTCCAGAACTTCCAGTTGGTTGTTGGTTAAAAAAATTGGTAGTACTTATTGTACTAGAAGCCGTACTTGAAAGAGTAATTCCGTTAATTGTTTCTGTAATAACGTTATTTGTTTGTGTGGTGTTTTCCCAATCAAAAGTTGTTTGTGCGCTTACTTTATTTATTAATAATAAGGCAGCAATAAGAGTAATTTTTTTTATCATGACTTTATATATTGTAAAATTAATTCAATTACTTTTTAATTATTTTTTTTGTTATAATTCCTTTTTCAGTTCTTATTTTAATAAAATAAACACCATTTATGTAGTTTGTAAAATCTATATCTTTATTTATACTAGTATGTACTAACTTTCCAAGAATGTTAAAAATTTCTACAGATTCTATAGGTAGAGAATAGTCTATATGCAGATTATTTTTAACAGGGTTAGGATAAACTTTTAAATTAGATTCTTTGTTAAAATACTCAGTACTTAATGTACTATTTTGCGATACTTTTAAAGAATCAAATTCGATAACACTATCAAAAGGAGTTTCTAAAACAATACCAAAAACTCTATTAAATCTAGAACCTAGAGTCAAAGTTGTTTTTCCAGAAACAGGAATTGCATAAGATAGAGGAGTACCAAAAGTACCAAAATGTATAGCTGTTGCATTTATACTACCAGAGCCTCCTGATCTAACAGAAAAAGTTATTTCATTTACATCAACTTCTGTATTAAAATTAAATGTAAAACGTTTAATTTTTGTTTCATTAAAAGGATGTGTACTTAGTAAAGTTCTATCAGGACAACCAAGATCACATATAGTACCTGCATTTGGAGCACCTGTAAATGTAACTCTAATATTGTTTATTGTTTCTACCACTTGATTACTATCATTAACAGTAGCAGTTTCCCAATCAAAAGTTGTTTGTGCGCTTATTTTATTTATTAATAATAACGCTGCGATTAAAGTAATTTTTTTTATCATTTTTTTAATTTTATGTTTAACTTTTGCAAAAATAACATATAAAAAAAATGTAAAATCAAGTATAAATACCTGATTTTTAAGATCTAAGTATCTTAATTGTAATAATTAACAATATTATAATTAAAAGCTTTTTTTTTAATGATATTAAAAATTTGAACCCCAAAAAATAAAGAATTATTAGAGTAAAAAAGAGGTATATAAAAAAAGTAATTAATTACATAAACTCTTATCAATTTGAAGATCAATTGTATGTTACAAATTTTATTAATGACGTCTGTAAAGAAGGTTTCTTAGTTATGTTGTACTTTTGAAATCCAATCAAAAACACATGAATACATACAAACAAATAGAAGCAGCAATTAAAAGTGCTTCAAATATTGTAATTACTGCTCATAAATCTGCAGACGGAGACTCTATAGGTTCTTCATTAGGTCTGTTATATTTTATAGAGAATTTAGGTAAAAAAGCAACAATTTGTCATCCGGATAAAGCTCCAGGTTTTTTATATTGGTTAGATACTTCTTCAATACTTTTAATGGATGATACTCCTGATGAAGTTGCAAATAAAATAGCAGAAGCAGATTTAATTTTTTGTTTAGATTACAATGCTATTAATAGAGTAGGAGCCGATATGCAACCTCTTTTAGAAGCTTCTGAAGCGCAAAAAATAATGATTGATCATCATTTAGACCCAGAAGATTTTCCTACAATAACGGTATCAGAAACAGGAGCATCTTCTACATCTGAATTAATTGTAGAACTAATAGAACAGTCTGGTAATATAGATTTGTTAGATGAAAAAATAGGAACTCCTTTATATTTGGGTATTTTAACAGATACAGGTAGTTTTAGATTTAATTCTGTAAAACCAAGAACTCATGAGGTTTTAGCAAAACTTTTAGCCTCTGGTGTAGAACATCATTTAATTCATGAAAAATTAAGTGACAATAATACAGAAACTCGTTTACGTTTACAAGGATTTGCTATGAGCGAAAAACTAGAGATACTTTACGAAAACAACGTAGGTATTATAGGCTTATCTAAAGAAGAGTTGGCAAAATACAAATACCAAAAAGGTGACACAGATAATTTAGCAAATCTAGTATTAACCATAAAAGGTATGAAAGCAGCTATTGTTTTTACAGAACGAGATGGGATTATGAAAATTTCATTTAGATCTAAAGGAGCAGATAATCCTGTAAATGTATTGGCTAAAGAACATTTTAATGGAGGAGGGCATGCCAATGCTTCTGGAGGAATGAGTGATTTGTCTGTAGAAGAAACATTAGATAAACTAAAACAGTTAATTCCTCAGTATTTTTAATACAATTAATTATTTTATACAAATAAAAAAATCCGTTTTTAAATGTAAAAACGGATTTTTTTGTTTGTAATACTTTATATTATTTTTTTGCTTCAATCCACTCTTTGGCGTTTACAAAAGCCTCTAACCAAGGTGTAACTTCATCTTGTCTGTTAGTAGGGTAATTTGCCCAGTTCCACTGAAACGTAGATCGCTCAATATGTGGCATTGCTACTAAATGTCTTCCTGTTTTGTCGCACATCATAGCAGTGTTGTAGTCAGAGCCGTTAGGATTGTTAGGATATCCTTCATAACCATATTTAGCAACTATGTTATAGTTTTCTTCTGCTTCTGGTAAGTTAAATTTACCTTCACCATGAGAAATCCAAACACCTAACTCTGTACCAGCTAAAGAAGATAACATTACAGATTTATTTTCTTGTATTTTAACAGATGTAAAAGAACTTTCGTGCTTTTTAGAGTTGTTATGGTGCATTTTTCCGTGTACTTCATGTTCCGGATTAATCAATTCAAGTTCCATCCAAAGTTGGCAGCCATTACAAATTCCTACAGATAAAGTATCTTCTCTTTTAAAGAAGTTTTTTAAGGCGGTATTTGCCTTTTCGTTGTATTTAAATGCTCCTGCCCAACCTTTAGCAGATCCTAAAACATCACTATTAGAAAAACCACCAACAGCACCAATAAACTGAATATCTTCTAGAGTTTCTCTACCTGAAATTAAATCGGTCATATGCACATCCTTTACATCAAAACCTGCTAAATACATAGCATTTGCCATTTCTCGCTCAGAATTACTTCCTTTTTCTCTAATAATAGCTGCTTTTGGTCTTGTAGCTTTAGCATCAATAGACGGTAATTTACCTGTAAAGTTTTTAGGAAAAGTATATGTTAAAGGTTGGTTTTTATAATTATCAAAACGTGCTTCTGCTAAATTATTAGCTGTTTGCTTACTATCTAATAAAAAAGAAGTTTTGTACCAAACATCTCTTAATTCTGCTACGTTAAAAGAAAAATTGTCGTCATTGTTTTTTATAGAAACAACACCTGTTTTATTTGCTGTACCAATATTAAATAAAGCAACACCATTTTCTTCAAAAATTGTTTCTACAGAAGCATCAGCTTGAAAAACAATACCAGCATTTTCTGCAAATAAAACTTTAATGCTGTCTTCTTCATTCAATTCAGAAATATTAAAATCAGCACCTAAATTAGTTTCAGCAAAACACATTTCTAATAAAGTAGTAATAAGCCCTCCAGAAGCAACATCGTGTCCAGCAGTAATTTTACCTTCTTTTATTAAATTTTGTATTGTATTAAAAGTCTTTTTTACATAAGAAGGATTTGTTACATCTGGTGCCTCGTTACCAATGGCATTTAAAGTTTGGTTAAAAGAACTACCTCCTAATTTGTACTCGTCTTGAGAAATGTTAACATAATAAATATTACCAGCATCGGTATGTAAAACAGGCTCTACTACTTTACTAATTTCGCTACAGTTACCTGCTGCAGAAATAATAACAGTACCAGGAGATATTACATCGCCATCAGGATATTTTTGCTTCATAGATAAAGAATCTTTACCTGTTGGTATATTAATACCTAAATCTATAGCAAAATCAGAAACAGCTTTTACCGCTTTGTATAAACGAGCATCTTCTCCTTCATTTTTACAAGGCCACATCCAGTTTGCAGATAAAGAAACAGAAGTTAAATTATCTTTTAAAGGTGCCCATATAATGTTTGTTAATGCTTCTGTAATAGAGTTTCTACTACCTGCTTCTGGTTGAATTAAACCAGAAATAGGAGAGTGCCCAATAGAAGTAGCAATACCTTCTTTACCATTGTAATCTAACGCCATAACCCCAACATTGTTTAAAGGTATTTGTAAACTACCTACACATTGTTGTTTTGCAACTTTACCACCAACACATCTATCTACTTTGTTGGTTAACCAATCTTTACAAGCAACAGCTTCTAGTTGTAAAACTTGCTCTAAATAGATTTTTAAGTTTTTAGTTTTGTAACGTGGATTTTTATATTTTCTAGTAACAGTTTTGTCTGTTAAAATAGTTTTTGGAGAAGAACCAAACATGTCTTCTAAAGCTAAATCCATAGGTTTTTTACCTGTAGTTTTAGATTCAAAAGTAAAACGATCATCACCTGTAACTTCACCTACAGTATACATTGGAGCGCGTTCTCTTTCGGCTATTTTTTGTAATGTATCTACATGTTCATCGGCAATTACTAACCCCATTCTTTCTTGAGATTCGTTTCCAATGATTTCTTTATCAGATAGAGTAGGATCTCCTACAGGTAATTTATCTAAATCTATTTTACCTCCTGTATCTTCTACTAATTCAGATAAACAGTTTAAGTGACCACCAGCACCATGATCATGAATAGAAACAATAAAGTTTTCATCACTCTCAATCATACCACGAACAGCATTTCCTGCACGTTTTTGCATTTCTGGGTTAGATCTTTGTACAGCATTTAGCTCAATACCAGAAGCAAATTCTCCAGTATCTGCAGAAGATACAGCAGCACCCCCCATACCAATTCTATAATTTTCTCCTCCTAAAATAACAATTTTATCACTTTTTTTAGGAGTATCTTTAAGCGCTTGTTCTGCTTTACCATAACCAATACCACCGGCTTGCATTATTACTTTATCAAAACCAAGTTTTCTTGCAATGGCATCACTAGATGCAGCGTTTTCTTCGTGTTCAAAAGTTAAAACAGAACCTGTAATTAAAGGCTGACCAAATTTGTTTCCAAAATCAGAAGCTCCGTTAGATGCTTTTATCAAAATATCCATTGGTGTTTGGTACAACCAATCTCTAGCATCAAATTTTTGTTCCCATGGTCTTTTTTCTTCTAAACGAGAATAAGAAGTCATGTATACCGCTGTTCCTGCTAAGGGTAAAGAACCTTTACCACCAGCAAGTCTATCTCTAATTTCTCCTCCAGATCCTGTAGCAGCGCCGTTAAAAGGTTCTACAGTTGTAGGAAAATTGTGTGTTTCTGCTTTTAATGAAATTACAGAGTCGTATTCTGATGTTGTATAAAAATCTGGTTTGTCTGCTGTTTTAGGAGCAAACTGTTCTACTTTAGGTCCTTTAATAAAGGCAACATTATCTTTGTAGGCAGAAACAATATCATTAGGAAATTGTTTAGATGTTTCTTTAATCATTTTAAATAAAGAAGTAGGTTGCTCTTCTCCATCAATAACAAATGTTCCGTTAAATATCTTATGACGACAGTGTTCTGAGTTTACTTGACTAAAACCAAATACTTCAGAATCTGTTAGTTTTCTACCAATTTTATTTGCTACACTTTCTAAATAAGTAACTTCTTCATCACTTAAAGACAAACCTTCTTGGTTGTTATATGCAGCAATATCGTCTATTTCTAAAATAGCCTCTGGTTGAATATCTATTGTAAATGATTCTTGCTTTAATCCATTAAATTTTTCAGAAATCATTGGGTCAAAATCTGTAGCATCTTTGTCAGCAGCTATAAATTCTTCAATTCTAATAATATCAGAAATCCCCATGTTTTGAGTAATTTCTACAGCATTTGTACTCCAAGGAGTAATCATAGCTGCTCTTGGACCAATAAAAGTAGCATCTATTTCTGCCGAATCTATTTTAGGCAAATTGCCAAATAACCAAGTTAATTTCTCAATAGTTTCTGCAGTTAGTTCTTTTGTTGTTTGAACAGCAAATACTTTGCTATTTTTGTTTCCAAAAAAGTGAATCATTAGTTAATTTTTTTTGAGTATTTGTATAAAAAAGCAAATTTAAATATATTACAAAGAATAGTCTACCAAAAAGTATAAAATTATTAATTGATTTTTTTAACGCTAATTTGTATAAAATTTTATTGATAAAATTACTTATATAAGGATACAAAAAAGAGCATTGTTTATTAAAACAATGCTCTTTTTGATTTATAATTTAAAATGAGTTTACTTTTTTGTAAAACCTACAGTATGAGTTTCATTATTCAACTTAAATTCTATTATGTAGTTTCCTTTTTTTAGAGAACTAATATTTGTTACCTTGTTTAAGTTATTTACAGAAGTTACTTTTTTTCCTTTTGTGTTA
>CALHCK010000184.1 GCA_937936695.1 uncultured Polaribacter sp. | reverse complement strand
CCCTATTATTTACAAAAAATATTGTAACTTGTATTGTCTTATGAATACATCTAAAACACTTACTTTTTTTACACCTAAAGCTTCTTTAGGTAACGGAGCCATATTTATTGATACTGGTATTTCTGCGGGGTTTCCTTCTCCTGCAGACGATTTTAGAGAAACACGTATTTCTTTAGATGATGAGCTTATACAGAATAAAGAGGCTACTTTTTTTGCAAAAGTAAAAGGGCAATCTATGATTAATGCTGGCTTAGACGATAATGATTTATTGGTTATTGACAGAAGTTTAGAACCTGCCAACAATAAAATTGCTGTTTGTTTTTTAGATGGCGAGTTTACAGTAAAACGTTTGCGTGTAGAAAAAAATGAAGTTTGGTTGCAACCAGAAAACCCTAACTACCCAATTATTAACATAACAGAAGAAAACGATTTTGTAATTTGGGGCATTGTAACCAACGTAATTAAAAAATTATAACTATGGAAAATACATTTGACAACAAAACATTATTAATAACAGCTACAGACCAAGTTCGTGTAGCATTTTATAAAAAAACATACGCTCATGTTGCAGGTGGCGTATTATTATTTGTTCTTTTTGAATATTTATTACTTAAAAGCGAAACAATTGTAACTTTTATGATGTCTATGACACAAGGTTGGCGCTGGTTAGTAATGCTAGGGGGCTTTATGTTAATAACCAATTATGCAGAAAGTACGGTTATTAAAACTGCCGATAAAAACATACAATACATGGCATATGCTTTATATATTTTTGCACAAGCTGTAATTTTTGTACCGCTTTTAGCTATTGCCATTTACTACACAAATAGCGAAGATTTAATTCAACAAGCAGCCATTGTTACCTTGGCTTTGTTTACAGGTATTTCTGCCGTTGTTTTTGTTACTAAAAAAGATTTTTCTTTTATAAAAACAGGATTAACCATTGGTTTTTTTATTGCATTAGGATTAATTATTGCAGGTACTTTGTTTGGTTTTAATTTGGGCTTGTGGTTTTCTGTTGGTATGTGTTTACTTGCAGGAGGTTCTATTCTATACCAAACATCTAACTTAGTACATAAATATGGCACAGAAGATTATATACCTGCTTCTTTAGGTTTATTTGCTTCTTTAATGTTACTTTTTTGGTATGTATTACAAATATTTATGTCTAGAGATTAAGTAGAGAATATCGCTTTTTTATATGATTTATTGCGTGAATTTAGTAACTAATTTACTAATAATTATTGAAAAAAAAGTTTGCGAAAACTTTCATAAGTAGGCTAAAAATAGTGGTAAATTATATCTGTTGTTAACCACTTGTATCTACTATACTTGTATTAAAATTATTAAATGAAAGAGTACGTTTTAAAAGTTCCGTCAAGTCAACAGTTAGATGATTGGTTTCGTTTTGTAAGTCAAAGTATGAAAAATACAGATGATGTTGATTTTTTGATTGTTGATTTTAATGAAGTTCGCTTTATGGAAACAGATGATTTTGTAATATAGGCTTGTTTGATTGAGAGTTTTTATATTAAAAATTGTAAAATCTCTTTTGTTGGAGGTACAGATGGATTTAATAATCATTTATTTAATATAAAGTTTAAGGAATATTGGAAAGTTGGGTTTGATAGAAGTAAATTTACTTTATCCCATAATAGTACAACTCTTTGTTTATGGAAAATATCAGAAAACATGATATATTCTTATTCAATGTATGCGAAGAAATATTTTGAAAGATTTACTGATAATAAAGATTTAGTTCCTTTATCATCTAATATGGATGAAGTTTTTAATAATATTTTTGACCATTCTAAATCTCCTGTTACTGGTTATATTATAACACAATATTATCCTAAGAATAATAAAATTTCATTTTCAGTTTGTGATTTTGGAATTGGAATTCCCACTTCAATTAATAATTCAGATGTTCAAGATATTAAAGAAATGGAAGATTGGAAAGCAATACTTAAGTCGCTAGAAAGAGGCTTTTCGATAAATTCAACACCTAGAAATAGAGGATTTGGATTGAATAATATTCTTGAGTTAACAGAAAGTTCAAATGGTAAATTACTTATAATTTCCAATAATGGTATTGTTGAAAAAGTAGCAGGCAATGTTTATAGAGCAGGTAATGTTGGATATGACTTTTCTGGAACATTAATTAAAGTCGAAGTAGACTTAAATACTTTTGTAGAAAAAGATGATTCCGATGAGATATTTGACTTTTAACAAATATTTTGTATATTTATTTATACTTTTGTATAGAATTTGTTTGTTATAACAATATAATTAAAACATCATTCCTAATGAAAACCTTGATATTAAAAAATATTGTGAAAAATTCCAGTTCAAATGATGAAGGAGTGATTCTTTTCAATGCTTTACAAGATGCATATTTAAAAGAAGAGCAATTAATTTTATTAGTTGATTCTGATTTATCAATGTCTTCATCTTTTTTAAACACTTCTTTTGGAGTCTTTTTAGATAATTATGGTTTCTCTGGTTTTAAAGAAACAGTTAAATTTAGAGGTTCTAAAAATCAATTTCTAAGATTGAATAATTATATCACTAAATATAGAAATTTATACTTAACGTAATTACCCGATTATGGCTAACTACAACCTATGAAGATTAATTTAAATTTCTTTTTTCTATAAAAAATCGTTTTAATAATTGACTGCATTCATTCTCTAAAACACCAGCAATTACTTTAGTTTTTGGATGCAGCTTTGTATTTAAATTAACAAAACCTCTGTCGGGTTCTGAGGCTCCGTATACAATTTTTCCTATTTGCGCCCAATAACTAGCACCTGCACACATTTGGCAAGGTTCTAGAGTTACATACAATATGCAATCTTTTAAATATTTACCTCCTAAAAAATCTGCAGCAGCAGTAAAAGCTTGCATTTCTGCATGTGCTGTAACATCATTTAAGGTTTCTGTTAAATTATGTGCTCTAGCTATAATTTGATCTTTAAAAACAATTATAGCCCCCACAGGAACCTCTCCTTTATCAAAAGCAAATTCTGCTTCTTGATAAGCTTTTTTCATAAAATAAACATCATCAAAAGGCTGTATCATCATCTATAAATATTAGAACAGTAAAATTAAGTAATTTATTTACGATAGTTTTGTAATTCTTTACAATCTGCTTTGTAAATACAAC
>CALHCK010000183.1 GCA_937936695.1 uncultured Polaribacter sp. | reverse complement strand
TCTATACCAGGTACCATATTAAACGTTCTATTTCCTGACACTTCTTTTACTTTTAAAGCTACATTTGATTTTATATGAACTTTTCCATTAGGCTTAGTTATAGTAATTTCGTTTTCTGACACAAAATCAATCTTTTCAGAATTTGGAGATGCTATTGGCAACACAAAAGCTGTTTTTTCTTTTACATCTTGATTCGTACTCACCTGTACCTCCATTGCTTCTGTAAAACACTTATAATTTATGTTAAAATTAGATGCTGTATCTTCTATAACCTTTCTATCAACATCTTTAAGCTGCACTTTTGCCAACAATTCAATAGTTCCATTCTCATCTTTATTAGTTACAGTTGCAGGTAAATCATAAATATTAGTATACCAAACATCTTCCTTAAAACTTTCAATTCTTGGTGTTAAAGCAATATCTTTTCCTGGTTGCGGTTGTTGGTTGTTTTTTTCAACTAAATGATACTCTGCCATACTAGCAGCACACAACAAACCTACTTTATTATGATACAATACCCCTAAAGAACCCCCTGAAGCTTGACGAAAATCGTATTTGTAGTGGTATTCTGCATCATAAGCACTTACCGTACCTCTCCAATCTCCTCTAGCAAATAAAGAAACATCTAAATCTTTAAAATAAGTAACTCCATCAGCTGTTGCTCTTGGTAAAGCTGTCTTTTTATTGATTTCTGGTAAATGATCCCAATGATCTAATAACGCTGCCAAAGGTTTAGCATGCGTAAATGTATGGTGCACACAAGGAGGTATTCCTGCCTCTATAAAATGAGGTCCTCCATGAATTAAACCATCTGCAGTACAACGCTGTAATAATTCGGTATTTTTAACAGCAGCGGCACCAAATGCAGGGTTTATATGCGCCATCATTCCAAATGCAGGTTGACTACCATCGCAAGTTCTACTACCCCAATAACTCCATTTATACATTCTATTACCCCAACTATTATCCCAAGCACCATCTGGCAACATAAATTCTAAATGACTATTTAATGATTTTGTTAAAATTTGTAAAAGCTCATCATCTTTTTCTTTTAAAGCATACATCACCAAGCTATTTAAAGTTTCTTCTACATTATATCCTAAATCTACACCATGTAATCCTTTTTCACTTAACTTACTTGAGCTTTTTTTACACTCTCCAAACAACAACCCTTCATTAGCTGTAAAATATACTTTTACTTGAGATGCTAAAGTTTTACTTTTAGATTTAAAATCTTCTCTATTTAAAACATTCCCTATTAAATTTAAACCATAAACTGCTGTTCCTGGATAATTTATATTAGTAAAATCTATTGTAAAAGTATCATAAAGATACTGACCTGCTCTTTCTAAACGAGTTGTCCAAGCTTTTCTTGTTTCCTCATCTAAAAGGTGCCCATGATAATGCAAAGCTTCCGCCAAAGCAATAGCTCCAAAAACAGTAATCCCTTTCCAAGATTTTGGATTTCTAATTACGGTCCAAGCTCCATTTTTTTGCGAAACATTATTTTCTGCCCATAACATAACCAGTTTAGCTCCCTCTATATATTTAGCATCCCCAGTAACATCTGCCATATATAAAAAAGGATATACAGCATCCATACATCTTCCGTGGATGTGAGAACAAGATGGACACCCTAACGCACCGTGCTCTTCTAAATTGGATGGATTATTAATTTGCACTTTTAACATTCCGTCACACCAATCTTTTAACAAACCAGAAATTAAATTTTTAAATTCTAAAGAATGTTCAGGGTGAGTAGTACAAGAATTAAGTATTCCTGACATTGGCAAGGACATACCCAATCCTGCTAAGGTTGATAACTGCAAAAAATTACGTCTTTTCATTATTTATTTTATCTAAAGAATTATCTTATAAAACAGAGGCTTTTATAAAAAAAGAATTCCCTTTATTAATATTGTTTTTTCAATTATTTAAAAAGTAAGAGTTCAAATTATCAAGATAAAAATCTATAACCATCCTGCCTTATCCTGTTTTTAAGTTTCATTTAACACAATACAAATGAAAAAAGCCAATACTTAAAATAAAGTACTGGCTTTTAATTAAACACAAAATTAAAATTTTATTCTAAAATCAATTTTTTATAAAATGTTTTTGATTGATTGTTTTTTGAAGATACTTTAATCAAATAAACTCCAGATGTAAATTTTTTCCCTGTTTCAATTGTTATTTTATCTAAACTTGTTGTTTCCTTATAAACTATTTTACCTAACATATCAGAAATAATAATTTCCGACTCTCCAATAGCATTTAAAGATATTGTAAATAAATCTTTTGCTGGATTAGGATATACTTGAATTGAAGATGCAGATGTTACATCATCAAACACACTTAAAGTTCTACTTGTAGATATCGCTTTCCATACACTTCTCTCATCTACCCCTTCTGATGCTTTATTATAAATATTACCATCTTCATCATGATACATAAACCTTCCACTTGTTCCTGCTTCAAACCTAAAACTATCATTTTCTTCATTATAGTGGACAGTCCATATTTTATCTGAATCATTTACCGTTGGTAATTTTGTTGTACCCACTACAAGAAAAGCTCCTGCTGAAAAACCTCCTCCTGTAGCCCTTAAAATACCTCCTTGTTTACTATCAATATTAAAAAAATCTTGACCTTCAATATTCGTTTTAAAAAACTCCCAGTACTTGTCTTCTTCCTCTCCAGAATCACTCATAGTTACTGGTTGTGCTGTAGCTGCTGTAGTTAAAAACTGACCTGTACCAACGTTTTGTAACCTGTACGTATCAATCGTTAAATCTGAACTATCAATTTCTTTAATTTCTATATTTACTTCTGTAGATGTTATAGTTTCACCACCGGTTTTATATGCAATTGCTTTTATATTATAATTACCTATTTCATTTGGAATCCAGTCTAATATATATGGCTTTGTAGTATCCTCTTCTAAAACACTATCATTTACAACAAATTCTACTTTCGTAATTCCCCCTTCATCTGCAGACGCTATCGCATATAACTGTACATTTTCACCTTCATTAAAAGATTGACTATCTGTAGGTGTTACCATGTTAACCGCAAACGGTTTTGGACCATCTTCTACTGATAAATCAATAACCTGTAAATACGTTGTTCTTGTAGTAGTATTGTTATTTTCTGGGTTATTCTCTAATAAATAGTAATATAATTTACCATCTGAAATATGAACCTGACCTTTACTGAACCTTCTACCCGAAGTTTGTTCGTATACTTTTGTAAAAAGATTTGTTCCACCTTCTGCTCTTTGCACTAAAGGTCTTCCTGAAGAGTTTAAACCTATTACGTAAACATACTCTCCAGAGGTATACAAAGCTTGAGCTCCACTAAAATCTGTAGAAACAATAAAGTCACTAGCGCCGTTTGGCTTATAACTATGAATAAATCTTGTAACATTATTCTCATTATCTTTCACTCTACTAATAATATGCACATCTTCATTATCCGTTACCGTCCAATCGAAACCACTTACAATATGCACTTTATTTCTTTCTGTTGTTTCCACTAAGTCCCCTGGCTCAAAAACTAATACTTCTTCCGCTTTCACCAAAGGCAATGTCATATCTTCTCCTTTATGATTTTTCCATTGAGACGCCCCTGTAGAGTCATCTGAATAAGCATAATAAACACCATTTTGAAACTGATATTTATCTGAACCCGTATTTAACCTCCTTTGAAAACCAGCTCTAATTTTTCCGTTTGTGTATTTTATACTTCCATAAATACTCCAATTATTTGTCTCCCCTTTACTCCCTGCTCCAAGCGCATTAAAATGAGTAAATCTCCCCCATTTAGTTTCATTTGCATTGTATTTAATAAATGCTTGTGCTCCATCATGAGAAGTTCCGTCCCTAGCAGTTAAAAATAATTCACCATCATTATTTAGAAAAAACTGAGGGTATGTAAATCTATCATAATGAGCAGGATCTCTTACACCATCCATAGTACAATGCTTATAATCCCCATCCAATGGATCTAATTCAAATTTATCTAATGTAAATTCTTCATCTGAAAGTTCTGCTACGTTTGGTCTAGAAAAAGTATATCTAAAATAATCATTTACAAAAGCTCCATTATTAGTATAAGCATGCATATCGTATACCATATGAATTGTTCCATTAATAGGGCTAATTCCTATTGCAATTGTATTATGAGTTTCTCCTATCCACCACTTTCCCTTAAATCCAGTATGCTGGTGTGGAAACTCAATAGTTTTCATGGTACCTGTCTCTAAATTGTATCGAGTAAGCATTACATGTCTATCTAATTTGCCTCCTCTATAACATGTCATAAAAACATATTGATTATATGTTTTTACACAATCTCCATGAGGAGATAAGGCAGGTCCATAGGCATAATCATATGCTGTAGATCCACTAGAATTTGGACTTCCCTGGTTTTTTACACCATTAAAGTACATAGCTAAATCTGTAATTTTAACCTCTGTTTCTAACGTAACTTGTGCTTGCATAAAAACAGGAACAAGAAACAAAATCCATAATTTTGCTAAGTTTAATTTCATTTTTAAGTTTAGTTTAGAATCGAATACTTTACCCCTATTCTAAATACAATTTTGTGTAATAAAAAATATAAAATTCAATGAATTTTAATTATACAAAACATTATATCTGTTTACTTTTTATAAAAGTATTTTCATAAAGGAAACGAAATTTAACTTAATTTTAAGTGTTCACCATACTGTCCTATCATGGTTTATATAGTATTTTATCTTAAAAATAATCTAATTTACCCTATTAACCCCTTAAAAATAAAACCTATCTTAGATTTTATGTTTTTTAACTATAGACAAAATCTTAGATTTTCAGAATAAACTTATTTAATTACAAGATTCAAGATTGTAAGAAATCTGCACTTAAGTATCAAGATAATATTAAAAACAAATTAACCCAACATTACATTATAAAGCATAATATTAAAAAACACAATCTGTAAGACAGAATGCTTGTTCTACAATAGCACTTTCTTCAAAGCATTAACTATTTGTTTTTTCAGAAATAACAATTAATTACAAAAGCAGTCACTATCAACACAACAATCAATAGCATTAAAATTATCCACAGAATTCTTTTCAACAAGATTTTCTATTAAAAACAAACTATACAGTTACTTATTTAAGCATAGTTATAAATATGAAAAGTCACATACTTTAAATTATTATTTCTAACCTAAACACGTTCTAATTTTATAGGGTACGCTTTGTTAGCATTCCATTGGCATACATATAAATTTTCATCATTATCTACACATACATCATGACAATGACGAAAAATAGGTTGCTCTTGTACCATACGTTGTAACTTACCTTTTTTATATTTAGGTTTTGTTCCTCCTGGATTAGACACTACCTTTCCTTTATCATCTAAAATAGTTACAAAACCAGACTTAGGGTTTATATGGTAAGGATGTGTGTTTTTATCACCTTCTATATAATCTATATCTGATGACCAACAAACTCCTGAATATAGATTCTGATTATGAATTACAGGGCGACAAACAAATGCTCCTGGTAAATCTATCTGCTCTATGTATTTACCATCTAATGTAAAACGTTTAAAACAATTTGCTGCTCTAGAAGTTATTAGTAATGTTGGTTCTCCTTTTCCTCTATAATCTATGCAAACACCATGAACAGTTTGAAATTGATCTTGTCCAGTACCTCTACCACTACCTATTTTTCTAATAAACTCTCCGTCTTTAGTAAATTGCAATACATAATTTGCACCATAACCATCTGCAATATAAATATCTCCATTAGGACCAATAGCACTTTCAGTTGGTTTAAATTTATCCTTTTTTTCATAAGCTCCATATTTAGATGGATGCCCAATAATCATTAATTCTCTACCATCTGTTGTGGTTTTTATCATGCTTTCTCCTTTCGCATCACAGATAAATAAAAAATCTTCAGAACCATCATTCCATAAAGACAAACCATGACCACCTTTGTAACGAACCCCCCAAGAGTCTAGTAATTTACCAGACTTATCATAAATTAAAATGTTATTTTTAGTATTATCTCCAACAACAATTAAACGACCTTTAGAATCCATTACCATTTCATGGCAATTTTTAACAGGTGTCTTGGCTCTATCTAAATCTCCCCAAGATTTATGTACCTTATACTTAAAATCTCCATGACCAATAATAGTATCATACATTTTGGGTTTAGATTTTATAATATTAAAATGTGGGGCAACCAAAATACCTGCTGCTGCTTTTACTGTATTTCCTAAAAATTCTTTACGGTTCATTGTTTTTGTTTTTAAGCTTTCATTTCTTTTCCAAATAGATCTAATATTGGTTTTCCTTTACCATCTGGAGTGGTATAAAAAGGTCTACTTTCCACTTCATAGTGAGTTTGTGAATCAATTCCTAATGCATGATATATAGATTGATGTACTTGATCTATAACCACAGGTTTTTCAATAGAAACACAAGGTCTTTCATCTGCAGTTTTACCATAAACCAATCCTTTTTTAACACCGCCACCCCACATTAAAATAGAACCTCCATCTGTAAAATGACGATGCATTCCATAATGTCTAATATGCTCAATTTTATCTGGTTGTCTTCTCGCTTGATCTCTCACTTCTTCACCTGGTCTACCCTCCATAATAGCATCTCTACTAAACTCACTTGCTAAAATTACTAAAGTTCTATCTAAATGTCCAGATTCATCTAAATCTTTTATTAATTGTGCTACTGGTCTATCTATAAGTTGTTTCATTTGTTTTACTCTGGTATGACCATTTGCATGCGTATCCCATCCTAAAAACGGTTCATACTCTGTAGAAACAGAAATAAATCTCCCTCCATTTTGCGCCAAACGTTTTGCTAACAAACAACCTAATCCAAAACGTCCTGTATTGTACGTATCGTACACTTCTTTAGGCTCTTGAGACAAATCAAAAACCTTAGCCTCTGGAGAATTTAAAAGTCGATACGACTGCTCCATAGAACGCATTAACGATTCTCTTTGATAATCGCTTGCTTGCTCCATTACTTCACTCTTATTAGATAGCTCTTTATATAATTTATAACGTGCTTCAAAACGCTTTAAAGACATTCCTTCTGGAGGACGAACACTATCTAAACCTTCGGATGGATCTGGAATTAAAAAAGGACCATATTCACTACCTAAAAAACCTGCTGTATGAAAAGCCTTTAATTCTTCCGCCTCTCCCATTGTAAAGCGTTGGCCAATAGAAATAAATGGTGGTATTACAGGATTTGCAGGTCCTAGTTCTTTTGCTATCCAAGCTCCAATATGAGGCGCTTGTACCGATTGTGGTGGTTCATAACAAGTGTGCCAATGAAATTGATGTCTGGTATGTAATATAAAACCTAAATCTGCTGCTTTATAAGATCTAATAATCGCTCCTTTATCCATTACATTTCCAATAGATTGTAAACCTTCAGAAAATTCTAAACCATCTACCGCTGTTGGGTGTTTTGGAAATGTACTTAATACACTATTTGTTTCTAATCCTTTTTCAAAAGGTGCATATTTTTTAGGATCAAAAGTTTCGGTATGCGCCATTCCACCTGCCATCCATAATAAAATAACACTATCTGCAGAAGCTGCCATTTTTTGAACTTCTGGTGTACACGAACTTAAAAAACTTGCTACAGGAATAGTAGTTGCAGAAGCTGCAATACTTGCCGCAGTCATTTTTTTTATAAATTCTCTTCTAGAATTTATTTTACTATTTTTATTCGTCATAACTCTAATGTTATTAATTTATAAATTGAAACTCAGGAGAAATTAAAACTGACCAAAAAACATCTTGAATTTGCTCTACATTAGGTTGATTACCTATAGCTCCTATTAATATTTTCTGTTCTTCTGATGATGGATGCCTACCTAATAATTTTTGAAACAATGTATCTACTATAACTTCTGTATTATTTCCATAAACATCTAACCATTTTTTTGCTCCTTGCTTTAAAACACCATTAAAAAATGCTCCGTTTGTTAACTCTAACGCCTGTAACAAAGTTGCTTGTTCTTCTCTTTTTGTAACTACAATTTCTCTATTTGGTCTACCCAAAGCTTTTAAGAAAGAGTGTTGTTTTACCAAACTAGCTCTTGCAAAAGTTTTTTGATGTTCTTTAAAAGTAAAGTCTAATAATTTTGCCCAATTACTAGTTCTATAGTTCTTTACCTTTTTCCATCTTTTTGGTTCAAAATTTAAATCAACCCAATTATTATTTGGTTTTTCATCTGTGCTTTTCCAAGTTTCGTCAGAAAATAATTCAAAATTTTCACCACCATCAAAAGCAACTTTCATAGCAAATAAAATACTTGCAGGATTCCCTATTTTACCTTCATTATTTCCTTCTATAGCAATAACATTCGCTCCTTTTACCAAAACATTTGTTACATCATACTTTCCTACTTCTGTCCAATTACTCCCTGTTCCAATAGGAGTTCCGTTAATATATAATTTGTAAGAATCATCTACAGAAATTAATACAGAAGCTTGTTTTATATTTTCTTTTTTAAGCTCAAAAGTTTTTCTGAAATAACGTTTCCCTGGCAGTGGCAATACTGTGTTTGTTAAATCTTTTTGATGATGCCAAATACGTTGCGCAGGCATTTTATCTTCATTTGGATTATAAGCTACCGCAACATAAACAGGCGATATAACCTGACTAATAGCATCAGAAAATTGCTCTGCACTTAAACGCCTTAACACAGGCCCTTTAAACACGTAATCTTTTTTAAGATCTTTTTGTTTTTTATAATTTACAGTAGGCATTTGGTATGCCTTAGATGTCATAATTCGTTTAATTAAATGCTTTAAATCAGTATCTGCATCTATAAAATCTGCCGCCAACCAATCTAAAACCTCTGCATTCCAAGGTGTATTATCCATTTCATCAACAGGCTCAATAATTCCCCTTCCCATTAATCGTTCCCAAATACGGTTGGTTATGGTTCTATATAAACGTCCGTTTTCTTTATTAACCATCACCTTAGACAACTTTAACAAACGCTCTTGTAAAGTTTTACCATCTACGCTACCTAATTCTGGATATAAGAAATCAACCTTTGCTATTTTACCAATGGGTTTATCACATCTATTTAATTCTAACGGTTCTTTTGCAAAAATTGATGCAAAACCATATGCTTGATCTAGTGTTAAATTACTTACAAAACTATTATGACAAGAAGCACATTTAACGTTTACCCCCATTAGAGATTGTCCGATATTTTGAGCAGCTTGCATTTCTGTTGATTGACTAGAGTTTACAACTCCTCTCCATTTAATCCCCTTTATAAATCCTTCTGACTTTTTAGTAGGATTCATCAATTGGCTCACCATAGCATCATATGATTTATTTTCTTTTAAAGAATGATACAACCAATCTGTAATCTGAAACCTTCCTCTGGTAATAAAACCTGTTCCACTGTAATCATTTCTTAATAAATCATTCCAAAAACTTAACCAATGCTGCGTATAATTTTCTGAATCACTTAACAATTCATCTATCAATACTTCTCTTTTATTAGGATTATTGTTATTTACAAAAGCATCTATAGCTTCTGGTTTTGGTAACAATCCAACAACATCTAAATAAGCACGTTTAATAAATTTTCTATCATTTACCGCATCTTGCCAGTTAATACTATTTTTATCAAAATAGACATTAATTAATTTATCTAAAGGATGATTTTCTTTAGATGATTTTGGTAATGTTGGCTGCTTTAATGCTAATGTTGCTTCCGGAAAAACTTTTACTTCTGCGTCAGACCAATGTGCTCCTTCTTTTATCCATAACTTTACCAAGGCAACCTCATCAGCTGTGAGTAATTTTCCTTTGGTTGGCATTACTTTTTTATTATTAGCTGGTAGAATTATTCGCTTGTAAATTTCACTTTCTTCAGGGTTTCCTGGTACAACAGCTAAACCTGTTTTTCCTCCTTTAAAAACTCCTTCTTTGCTATCTAAAATAAGATTTCCTTTTTGCTTATTTTCACTGTGACATTGATAACATTTATGCGCAAAAAGTCCTCTTACTTCTAAACTTAATTTATCCTTTTGTAAATCTGAAAGCTCAGAAACTCCTTTTAGTTCAGATAATAAAGCTCCTGATTCTTTATTACTGTATACTTCTTTTTTTCCTGGTAATATTTCTGTTAAGTAATCTTCTCCATGGGTTAAATTAGCCCCTAAATGACCTGCAATACTTAATAAAACAAAAGTTACACCTAACATAAAACGGTAGGCAATTAAGTTTACAACAGCTTTTTTTAAGCTATTTTTTAAAAGTAATGCTGTAATAATTGCTAAAACTGCGGTAGCTATTCCGGTATACTGATGATTATCAACCAAATCTCCAGAATACTCGTCTTGTGTTTTTAAAAACCAACCAAAAAGAGCTGATAAAGTAGCCGAAATTGCTCCGATATAAACCATCCAAGTAATTCCTTCTCGTAATCCTGTACTTTTCTTCTTTATTGTAATTAACTCTAAAGCAAAGGCAACAACAAGCAAACCTACAGGAAAATGCACTAACAAAGGGTGTAAACGCCCTAATAATTGCAATATCCAATTTGTATTCTCCATAAAATATATTTTTTTAACGTTTAGAGTAATTAAACAATATAATCTCTACACTATTTTCTCTTGTAAAGCACTCATCGGTTTACCAAATAAATCTAGTATTGGTGTTCCTTTTCCATCTGGTGTGGTATAAAATGGTCTTCCTTCTATTTCGTAATTTGTTTGAGAGTCTATACCCAAAGCATGGTAAACAGATTGATGAATTTGATCTATAACTACAGGCTTTTCTATAGAAGAACACGGTCTTTCATCAGCAGTTTTACCATATACCAAACCTTTTTCTACACCTCCACCCCACATTAAAATTGAGCTACCATCTGTAAAATGACGATGCATACCGTAATGTTTTTCATCTTCTATAACATCTGGTTGATTTACTTGATTTTTAACAAGTTCACCAGGTCTTCCTTCCATAATAGCATCCCTACTAAACTCACTTGCTAGTATAATTAGCGTTTTATCTAAGTGCCCTGTTTCGTCTAAATCTTTAATTAACTGAGAAATAGGTCTATCTATTAAAGCTTTCATATCTTTAGCCCTAATATGTCCATTCTCATGGGTATCCCAACCTAAAAATGGTTCATATTCTGTAGACACACTAATAAACCTTCCACCATTCATTGCCAATCGTTTTGCTAATAAGCACCCTAAACCAAAACGACCCGTATTATAAGTATCATAAACTTCTTTTGGTTCTTGAGACAAATCGAACACTTTAGCTTCTGGAGAATTTAACAAGCGGTACGATTGCTCCATAGATCTCATCAAAGATTCTCGCTGATAATTGCTCCCTTTTTCCATGATTTCGCTTTTATTTACCAACTCTTTATAAAGTTTATAACGCGATTCAAATCTTTTTAAAGACATTCCTTTGGGTGGACGGACACTGTCTAAACCACTTGATGGATCTGGAATTAAAAACGGGCCATATTCTGTACCCAAAAAACCTGCAGAATGAAAAGCTTTTAATTCCTCCGCCTCTCCCATCGTAAAACGCTGTCCTATTGAAATAAAAGGCGGAATCACAGGATTTACTGGCCCTAGTTCTTTGGCTATCCATGCACCTATATGTGGTGCCTGTACAGACTGTGGTGGCTCATAACAAGTATGCCAATGATATTGATGTCTGGTATGTAAAATATGCCCTAAATCTGCCGACTTATAAGAACGAATTATAGCTCCTTTATCCATAACACTACCAATACCTTCTAATCCTTCAGAAAACTCTAAACCATCTACTACTGTTGGTATTTTAGGAAAGGTACTTAAAATACGTTTACTCTCTACACCTTTTTCATAAGGAACGTAAGCTTTAGGGTCAAAAGTTTCTGTATGCGCCATTCCTCCTGCCATCCATAACAAAATAACACTATCTGCAGTAGCAGCTCTTTTTTGTACTTCTGGCGAACAAGAACTTAAAAAACTTGACATAGAAATAGTAGTTGTAGAGGCCGCAATACTTGCAGCAGTCATCTTTTTTAAAAATTCTCTACGTGAGTTTTGTTTTTCCATTTTCTTTGTTTTTAAAGCGTGTTAGTAACTTTAGAATTAATCAATAAATTGAAATTCTGGAGACATTAAAACAGCCCAAAATATATCTTGCAATTGTTCTTTTTCTGGAGATTCTCCTAAAACATCAAGCATTACTTCTTTTTCTTCTTTTGATGGATGCCTACCTAATGCTTTTAAATATAAATCATTAACCATTTTACTGGTATCATTTGCATAATCTTTTAACCAGACTGCAGCGCCTTCTTCTAAAACACCATTAAAAAACGCTCCGTTTGTTAACTCTAAAGCTTGTAATAATGTTGCTTGTTCTTCTCTAGAGGTAGTTACAATTTCTCTACTAGGACGCCCCAATGCTTTCATAAACGGATGCTGTTTTACCAGACTAGCACGTGCAAATTTTTCTTCCTGATCTTTAAATGTAAAATTGAGCAGTTTACCCCAATTATTAAAATTACGTGTTCCATAATCTCTTACTTCTAACCAATTAGCATCGTTAAAGTCAATTGCTGTCCATGTTGATTCAGGAATTACATCTACACTTTTCCATGTAGTGTCTGAGTTGATTTGCAATTCCTCTCCCGAAATTAATTTTATTTTTAAAGCAAATAAAATACCTGCCGGATTTGCAATAGTACCATCATTTACCCCTTTAATTGCAATGGTATTTTTTCCATCAACCAAATAAGTACTTACATCTAATTTACCAACTTCTTTCCAATTGTTATTTTCTAACACTTTTTGTCCGTTTATAAAAAACTGGTAGGAGTAATCCACAGAAATTAAAACTTTTGCGCTTTCTATGTCTTTTGAAGATAAGTTAAATGACTTTCTAAAATATCTTTCTCCTGGTTCTGGAAGTACTACCCTATCAAATTTAATTTCTTTGTGCCATATACGTTTGGCTTTAATATTTTCTCCACTAGGATTAAATGCTACAGCAGGATACATAGGCGCTACAATCTGACTAACAGCATCTGAAAACTGTTCTGCACTTAAACGTCTTGATATAGGTCCTTTAAAAATATAATTTTCTTTAATTTCTGCTGCCTCATCATAGTTAATCATCGGTTGTTGATATACTTTAGAAGTAACAATACGTTTTATTAAATGCTTTAAGTCCGATCCATTATCTACAAAATCTGCTGCTAACCAATCTAAAACCTTAGCATCCCAAGGTGTATTATCCATTTCATCTAAAGGCATAACAATACCACGCCCCATTAATTTACTCCAAAATCTATTAGCTAAAGTACGATATAGCCTACCGTTTTCTCTTTGTACCATAACTTTAGACAACTTTAACAAACGCTCTTTTACGGTTTTACCTTCTACACTTCCTAGTTCTGGATATAAAAAGTTTGCTTTTGCCATTTTTCCAATAGGTTTATCGCACCTATTTAACTCTAATACCGAATTAGAAAAAACAGTAGCAAAACCATACGCTTGGTCTAATGTTAAGTTACTAATAAAGCTATTATGACACGAAGCACATTTTACATTTACCCCCATTAAAGACTGCCCTATGTTTTGAGCTGCTTGCATTTCTTTTCTTTGACTAGCATTTACAACTCCTCTCCACTGAACACCTCTTATAAAACCACCAGACCCTTTCACTGGGTTTACCAATTCTCTTACAATATCATCATAAGATTTATTAGCCATTAAAGACTTGTACAACCAATTAGTAATAGGCCTTTTACCACCCGCACTACTATGATCGTTTCTTAATAAATCATTCCAAAAAGTAAGCCAATGCTGCGTATAATTTTTAGTATCATTCAATAATTTATCTACTAAAATTTCTCGTTTGTTTTTATTTTTATCATTAATAAAATTAGTTACTACATCCATTTCTGGTAGTAAACCAATAATATCCATATACACACGTCTTATATAAATTCTATCATCAACGGTATCTTGCCAATCAATATCATTTTCATCAAAATAAACAGTAATTAATTTATCTAAAGGATGGTTTTCTTCGGATGACTCAGGAAGTTCTGGTTGTACCAAAGCCAACGGAGCCTCTGGAAAAACTTTTACTTCTGCGTCAGACCAATGTGCTCCTTCTTTTATCCATAATTTTACCAAAGCAACCTCATCAGCTGTGAGTAATTTTCCTTTGGTTGGCATTACTTTTTTATTATTAGCTGGCAGAATTATTCGCTTGTAAATTTCACTTTCTTCAGGGTTTCCTGGTACAACAGCTAAACCTGTTTTACCTCCTTTAAAAACTCCTTCTTTGTTATCTAAAACAAGATTTCCTTTTTGCTTATTTTCACTGTGACATTGATAACATTTATGCGCAAAAAGCCCTCTTACTTCTAAACTTAATTTATCCTTTTGTAAATCTGAAAGCTCAGAAACTCCTTTTAGTTCAGATAATAAAGCTCCTGATTCTTTATTACT
>CALHCK010000182.1 GCA_937936695.1 uncultured Polaribacter sp. | reverse complement strand
TAAAGTTGATGTACCAACTCAAATGTATTACCTCCACCTGTAAAAATAGCTTCAGCAGTTAAAATAGCTTCAGCAGGGTTTGTAAACTCATGAATCCCTTTTACTTTTATATTTAAATTTAAAAAAGCTTTTGTTACGAGTACTGTATAATCATCATAAGAAATACCACTAGGTCTTGCATAAGGTATAAAAACCAATTTTTTTACATTTTTAAAGTGCTTTTTTAATACTGGTAACAAATACTCTAAATATCCACTACCATATACAGATGAAGAACTAGCAATAATCATTTTTTTCATGCAATAAAAATAACTATTTGTCCTTATTTTTTTTATTTTTGACAAAACTTTTTAAAAAAAAATTATGATTAAGAAAATTTTATTATTAGCTGTAACCGCTTTAATTTTAACTTCTTGCGGTTCAGATGATGAAAGCGTTAATTTACCTGTAACAGAGGCTTTATTAGTTGGAGATTGGAATGTAGTTGATTTAGATTCCGAAATTAAAACAAAAGCTAATGCAGAAGGTTTTTCTGTTGAATCTGTAACTACTGCCATTGGTGAAGATTTTGATTTTGTGTACAGTTTTTCCCAGAATCCTAATATAGTAACAACTGAAGGATCCTATACACTAGTAACTACAACGACAGTTAATGGCAGAACAGAAAGTACTAGAAATGAAAATATAGGTTCTGTAGATGGGTTAAATTCTGGGACATGGACTTTAGATGGAAATATAATTACAATTCAGGACAATAATAGTTCTAGTTCTGAAGAATCTTTTATCAATAGTATTAATAAAGCAGAGATTATTGAATTTTCAGAAAACTCAATGAAAATAAAAATAGCTGACAAACAAGATATAAATGAAGATGGTCTTAACATTAATATAGATATTGAATTCTTTTTAACTTTTGAGAGAAAGCAATAATTTTAAAAATTGTATAGTTAAAAGCATCATTTTAAAAATGATGCTTTTTTTTTGACTTTTTTCTAGATATTTATTTTAACACAACTTTGTAAATACCTTAGTAATTTTTAACGAATAATCCATTTTTATTTGCTTTATGAAAAAAATGGTATTCTTAACTTTTATTTCTCTTTTAAATATTCCACTATTTTCTCAAAGAAAAGAAATTACAGGTATTATTACATCAGATACTCTATTTATTAAAGATGTACATATTGTTAACCTAAATACAAACCTTGGTACAATTTCTAATAACAAAGGTATATTTACAATTACTGTTCAACAAAACGACATACTTTTACTTTCTCATTTAAATTATAAAAACAAAAAAATTATTATTACAGATACCCTAAATAACAATTTTAAATTAAAAGTGAAACTAATAGAAAATGTAGCTCAATTAAAAGGTTTTACTTTACAAAAAAACTTAAGTATATTTTATAACAACAAGCAACTAAAAAATGACAAAGAATCAATAGTAAATGCTAAAACATTAAAACTACCTTATGCTAAACTTTATAAGAAACCCAATACTGAAATTGTAAAACTACCTCCGGGTGGTGTTTTAAGCATTGCTAATCTTGTAAACACCTTAAACGGAAGTAAAAAAAGGAAAAAAATTGTTGAAAAATTAGCGAAAAAGGATAGAGAGTTACAAAAAATTAGAAATTATTTTACAGATGCTTTTTTTACTACTGATTTAAAAATTTTAAAAGAGCATATAAATCCGTTTCTTAATTTTTGCCTTAAAAAAAATATTATTACAATTTTTAAGAGAGGAGAAACAATTAAAATTACCAAAATATTAATACAAGAGAGTAAATTGTTTTTAAGAAAAAACAAATATTAACACACTTTTTAAATACATTAAAAAACAGTAATTTGGCCTGATAATTGGTTTATAATTTCTATGAAAATCTTTAAAATAATTTTATTATTTTTTACAATTACTTTTTGTTCTTACACAGTACATAAATACTATTTAAGTCTAACTCAAATTACATTTAAACCAAAAACAAAAACTGTTCAGGTTATTATTAATGTTTTTATAGATGATATAGAAACGGTTTTGAATAAAGATTATAATATCGATTTACAACTTACAACCCTAAAAGAATTAAAGAATAACGATATTTATTTTAAAAAATATCTACAAGATAAGTTATCATTCAAAATAAATAATAGTAATACTGCATTTAATTATTTAGGTAAAGAATACGAGGGAAACTTGGTTTATTTTTATCTTGAAATGATAGACATTGAAAATGTAAAAAGCATAGAAGTAACCAATAAAATATTAATAAACCATTTTTCTAAACAACAAAACTTAGTAAAATGTAATGTAAATAAAGAACACAAAAGTGTACTACTTAGTAAAAATAAAATTCAAAGTATTTTAGAATACTAATTAAATACTACTTCCTTTTAATATTCGTTTTATTTTTACACGCTTTTAGTTCTTTATTTAAGAAGATATGCTTAATTTACAGGCTTTTTATCAAAATAATTTAAACACAATGAAAAAAGTAATATTACTTTTATGTTCTTTATTCTTAACCACTACAGCTATTTTAGCGCAAGAAAATAGCGGAATAAGACAAACACAACAAGGTCATACAGATCAAAATAAATTTAGACAACTTAAAGATGTTTTGGCAACTCCAAATGATCAACACACTGCTTCCGGTGCACCAGGGCATCAATACACACAACAAAAAGTAGATTATATTATGGACATCCGTTTGGATGAAGATAAAAATTATATCTATGGTGATGAAAAAATTACATACCACAACAATTCTAAAGATCATTTAGAGTATTTATGGGTACAGTTAGACCAAAACATGCGTGCAGATGACTCTAAAACTCCTTTAGCTAAATCTATAGACGCTACTGCATGGATAACTCCTAAAGATTTTAAGAAAAATTACATGAATGTTGCTACAGGTTTTGGTTTTAATATAGAAACTGTAGAAAGTAATGGCAAACCATTGTCTCATTTTATAAACAGAACATTAATGAGAGTTAACTTACCAAAACCGTTAGCTCCTGGTGCTTCTTTTAAATTTAGAATTAAATGGAATTATAAAGTAAATAATTCTGTAAAAGATGGCGGTAGATCTGGTTTCGAGGATTTTCCTGATGGAAACAAAAACTACACAATTGCTCAATTTTTTCCAAGATTAGCTGTTTACAACAATGTAGAAGGTTGGCAAAACATGCAATTCTGGGGACGTTCTGAATGGGCTTTAGAATTTGGAGATTACGAAGTAAACATTACAGTACCTGAAGATCATATTTTAGATGCAACAGGAGAGCTTCAAAATGAAAAAGAAGTACTAACTAAGCAACAACTTAATCGTTGGGCATTGGCAAAAAAATCATTTAAAGACCCTGTATTTATTGTAACCCAAGAAGAAGCTGAAAAAGCTGAAAAGAAACGTGCTACAAAATTAAAAACATGGAAATTTAAAGCTAAAAATGTAAGAGATTTTGCTTGGGCATCATCTAGAAAATACATTTGGGACGCTATGGCTGTAAATATTAACGGAAGAGCTGTAATGGCTGTTTCTATGTACCCAAAGGAAGGAAACCCTTTATGGGAAAAACACTCTACAAGAGTTGTTGCCAATACATTAGAAGAATATTCTAAATTAACCTTTGATTACCCATACTCTAAAGCCATTTCTGTGCATGCAAAAAATCAAGGAATGGAATATCCAATGATTTGTTTTAATTATGGTAGACCAAATCCTGACGGAACCTATTCTGACAGAATTAAAAATGCAATGATTGGAGTTATTACACATGAAGTAGGTCATAACTTTTTTCCTATGATTATAAATTCTGATGAAAGACAATGGACTTGGATGGATGAGGGTTTAAATTCTTTTGTAGAAATTTTAGCCGAATTAGATTATGATCCTAATTTTGACACAGGAAACTTACCTAAAGATATTGTAAAGTATATGAGCGGAGATCAAAGTAACATCTCCCCTATTATGTCTCAAGGAGATTATGTAAAACAATTTGGACCTAATGCGTACACAAAACCTGCTGCTGGTTTATATATGCTGCGTAAAACCATTATGGGACCAGAATTATTTGATCATGCTTTTAGAACTTATGCTAAACGCTGGATGTTTAAACACCCAACACCTGCAGATTTTTTTAGATCTATGGAAGATGCTTCTGCTATGGATTTAGATTGGTTTTGGAGAGGTTGGTTTTATACAACAGATGTTTCAGATATTGGTGTAAAATCTGTTAAGCCTTTATATTTAACAGACAAACCAAGTGATAGAGTTGCTCAGTTAAAAAAGCAATACAAACAATATTTTGACAATTTAGGTGATTTGGTTTATGTAACTGATAAAAAAGAAGACGCAAATCCTAATGCTATGAACAATTATGCAGATGGTAAAGAAGTGCCTTCTTACATTTACGCTGTAGAATTTGAAAAACCAGGTGGTTTAGTTTTACCTATTATTGTTGAATTAACTTATGCTGATGGAACTACTGAAAGACAAACATTTCCTGCTCAAATTTGGATGAAAAATGATACAATAGCAAAAAGAATTTTTGCTTCTTCTAAAGAAATTAAAAGCATTGTTGTAGACCCTGACTTAGAAACTGCAGACGTAGATACCTCTAACAATAGCTGGCCAAAAAACCAAACTAATAGATTCGACAATTTTAAAAACAAACTAAAAGAATAATTTATTTTTTTAGAAAAAACAAAACCTCACAATTATGTGAGGTTTTGTTGTTTTTAATTTAATCAGCTTCTTTTAAGATTTAATTTCTATTAATTTTTTAACTTCATTACCAAACTCATCAATCACTGTAATTAAGTATTCACCCTCTTTTGGCTGTATTGCTAATTCATGAAATTTCGTAGTTTTTCCCATGTAAGTTTCATTCAAATACCAAAATAAAGTTGATTCTTTATCGGAATGTGTTACTTTTAAAACTACATCATTTTTCTGGCCATTAATATTCTTTGGCAAATAAATTTTATCTTGTCCATTAGGATACATAAAAGCAATAACTTCTTTATTTGTTTTAATGCAGCTTTCTTTAAATTTAGGTAATTTTTTATAAAACGGATTTTTTTCTTGATAATAATATTCGATTATAGGAGGTAACACAAACCATGATTTTTGCACAATATTATCTACATTTTCACAAGAGGTATTTACCTGATATTGTAATTTCTTATCTAGATGAACTCTTTTATGATAAGGACAAGGTGAAGAGTTTAATCCAGCTATTGGTATATATATTGTCTTCTTTTCCTCACAAATAAGTGTCGCTATATATCCACTCTTAGAACACACCTCTACTTCAACCATTTCATTTAAAGGAGCAGTAAACCAGTCTTCCTTTGGTAGTTTATTAAATACATCAAATAAAATTGGCGCTGCTGTTTCAATTCCTACTAACCCAGGTCTCCCCTCACCATCTGCATTACCAACCCATATTCCTACAACGTAATCTTTAGTAGTTCCTATTGCCCAAGCATCTCTAAAACCAAAACTGGTTCCTGTTTTCCACGCTATTTGTTTTGAAGAATCAAAAAACTCCCAATTTTGATTATCTCCTGGGCGATATACTTCTTTTAAACTCTCTAAAGTTAGATACATTGATGCAGCACTCATTAAATTCTTTTCTTTTTTATTTTTACCAAAATTTATATTTTTATTAAAATAAAAAGTTGGTTCAGCAAACTCATTTGAATAGTATCCTAAAGTTTCTTCATAATGATTAATTGTAGATGAAAAACCTGCATAATTTTTAGAGAGATCCCATAAATTACTCTCAGCACCTCCTAAAATCAAAGAAAGACCATAATAATCTGCGGGTTTATCTATATTTTTAAATCTCATTTTTTGTAAATAATAATGAAATTTGTCTTTATCAAATTGTTGCAACATTTTTACTGCAGGAATATTTAAAGATCTAGACAATGCTTTTTTTGCAGAAATTGCACCTGTAAATTCTTTATTAAAATTTTCTGGCTTATAAGTTCCTATTTGAGTAGGAATATCAGCTATTAAACTTTCTGGTAAAATATCTCCACTATCTAACATTGCACTATATAAAAATGGTTTTAAAATACTTCCTGTACTTCGTGGTTTATCAATAACATCAACATCTTTTTGATGTTCTTTAGTGGTTGGACTATTACCCACATAAGCTAATACTTGTCTTGTTTTTACATCTAGTACTAAAACAGCACAATTATAAATTTCATTCTGAGAAAGCTTATTATAATGTTGTTTTACAATTTTGTTTACTTCTTTTTGTAGATAATAATCAATGGTTGTTTTTGTTAATTCTCCTTTTTTTAATTTGTTTATCTTTTGTAACAAATGAGGTGTTATTTGTGGAATTGCATATGGTTTTTGAGGAACTTCTTCTTGAATAGATAGTTGATAAGTTAAAGAATCTATTATTTTTTTACCCAGCAATTTCTTTAATAACCTATTTCTTTTTATTTTTAATCGTTCTTTATTTTTTCCTGGATAAATTAAATTAGGTGAATTAGGTAAAACAGCCAATGTAGCAGACTCTGACCATGATAAATTTTCTGGTGTTCTATTAAAATATCGCCAAGAAGCTGCCTCTACACCTACTACATTTCCGCCAAAAGGTGCATTATTTGCCCATAATGATAAAATTTCTTCTTTATTTTTTCTTAATTCTAACCGTGTTGCCAGAATAAGTTCTTTTATTTTTTCTATATATGTTCTACTAGGGTTTTTACGAGATAGCCTTATTACTTGTTGCGTTATGGTACTACCTCCTCTTTTTACTTTTCCTGCTATTAAGTTTTCTTTCATTGCTTTTACAATAGATACCGGGTTGAATCCGGGATGCTTATAAAAATATTCATCTTCAAACTGAATTAAACATGTTTTAAATTTTTTAGAAACTTTTTTGTTTTCAGGAAACCTCCACTGTCCATCTAAAGCTATCATTGCTCCTAGTAATTTATTCTCTTTACTAATAATTACTGTAGAAGTAGGTTCTTTAAACAACAAATTAGGTAAACAAAAGGCATAAATAATAATACCAATAACTACTAATAGTAATTTAATTCTATGTTTTTTTATGTAACTACTAACTTTCACTGAGTTATTCTATTTTATAATAATCATTTACAAAACACACCTATCTTTATTTAATTTTTAAACTCTTAATAAAATCACTTAACTACTTGAATCCATTTTCCTTTTGTACGCACTAAATAATCATTGTTGTACATCGCTTCTACCTGAACTCCTGGTAAATAATACGTTCCTAAATAAGAAGCATTTAATAATACACTAAATGTTTTTGTTCCATCTATGTTTCCTTTTCTTTCTAAATTAAAATAAAAATTTACCCGATCATCTCTAATATCTGTATACCTTGCTTTACCTTTTGTTGTATTTCCGTATGCTGTAAATCGAGTATTTATAATTTCCCATCCAGAAGGGAATATTTGTGACAAAGCAATATCATTTACAACTTCACTTGTAGTGTTTTTTACGCTAACAGTTGCTATAAAATCTTGTCCTTGCTGTATCATACTTTCATCAATTGGGGTACCATTAGGCAATGTATATTTTACATTTGTTAAAAAGCCCCTATTAACAAGTAATTCATCACCTAAAGCCAATTTACCTTTAGTAATCAATGTTACATATATAGAATTATTGGCGTTATTTTTTATTACAGTAGTATTATTTCCTTTTACAACATTCAAATCTCTTGTTGTCATAGATTTTGACGTATTTAAGTTCTCGTTGTCTCCTCTAAAACTATATGTAGCATTTATAGATTTGCCTCCATTACTAATAATCATTTTACTCATAGCAAGCAATCCATAAGCTGTTGTTTGCGTACTTAACCAAGTAGTACTTGATAAGTTTTTTGCTATCGATTTAGCTAACTCAAAAACTCTATCATCTTTTAACAAAACCATAGTTTCTAGTGCCATTGCTTTATTTCTTATTAATGATCCATAGTTTTGGTAGTTATTCTCTTCTCTAAAATCAACAGAAGCAGTATTTGCTAGCATTTTACTTGCTTGATTTTGTCCTATCAATCCATAAGCAGCTGCTAACCTCCACTTTGCTTCATTAGAAATATTTGTATACTCTCTCATCCTATTCATTGCTCCTAAATCTGCATTACCAGATAATGCCAATGTATATAACCTATAAGCTTGATTTAAATCATTAGAATAACTTGTATTAGGTTTCCAATTTCTAGCTGTTTCTTTCTGATATCTAATCCAATTACGCTTAAAAGAAAACGGAAGAACATATCCTTTTTTTTCAGCTTCTAGCATAAAATGTCCTGCATAACTTGTTCCCCAATCACTACTTTTGCTCTCACCTATCCAATAACTCAAACCTCCATTAGGTTTTTGAAAATGACTCAATCTATCAATTCCCTTTTTAATATTATTAGCAACCTTATTTTTCCTTTCTGTAGAAAGATCAAATAAATCACTCATAAATAATTGCGGCAATACACTAGATGTTGTTTGTTCTACACAACCATGAGGATACTGAATTAAATAACTCAATCTTCCTTCGAAATCTATTGGGGGTACCGATGAAACTTGTAATAAAGCTCTGTTTGTTTTCTCTAAACCAAAAGTTTTAAAATCAATTGAAATACTTTCTTTTTCTTTAATTACTTTATGAATAACTTTTGATGTTATTGGGTTTGGGTTTTCTACATTTATTTCTACAGCGTATTTTGCTTTTTCTGAGCCAGATTTTGCAACTATTTTTATATTCTGAATTCCTGTAGCTTTACGAACATTCAATTCAAAATACAGCATTTTCTCACCAGGTTTTTTAAAATGCAAACGTTTTTCTTTTTCTCCTACAATTTCTATTTTATCACTTAAGCTTAATGATACACTTACATTCTTACTGCCTTTATCCATAGAAAAAACAGTTACAGGTAAAATTACTTTTTCTCCTGGACTTAGCTTACGTGGCAAAGATGCTAATACCATTAAAGGTTTTTTAACAATAGTTCTTTTCTCTACATTACCATAAGCTTCATCTTTAAAATCCCCAGCAATTACCATTGTTCTTATAGCTCCAATATAATTTGGTAATGTAATACGGTGTTTTCTATGTTTACCTGCTTGTAATTTAAAAGGTCCTAAATGTTTTACTACTGGTTTAAATCTGTTTGCTTTTCTGTTTTTTGCTTTTATAGAGTTTCCATCACCTCCTATTGCAAATACTTGATCTATATTTCCAGAATACGCTCCTATTACATCATCATACACATCCCAAGTTCTAACACCTAGTGCTTCTTTAGCATAAAATGATTGATATGGATTTGGAGTTTTAAAACGAGTTAAATCTAATAAACCTTCTTCTACAATAGCCAATGTATAGGTCATAGCCTTGTTATTAGATTCATTAACAACAATTTCAAATTCTTTCTCTGGTTCTACACTATCGGGCATAGAAATAATAGGTTGTAATTTAGTATTTGAATTTTCTACTTTTATAGGTATTATACCATATAATCTAATCGGTAAATCGTTATGAATCTTATTATGAGGCTGTAGTAACGAGATATTAACAAAAAAATTTGGCGCCATTTCTTTAGTTATCAAGATCTTAACAATTGTTTTCTCTTTTTGGGTATTTACCCATTGATGGTCAATTACCTTGTTACCATTTTCTAAACTAACCAATGCTTTTCCTACATGAGCAGAAGGAAACGTAATCTTCGCTACTTCTCCTACTTTATATGCTTTTTTATCTGCATTAAATACAAGCATTTTTGCTGCTTCTTTATTATCTGTAGGGATATTCTCCCACCAATTATCATAAAAATACATGGTACTACCTGTTGCATGACCACTTACAGGATCAATAACTCTAATTAAATACCTTCCTCTATCTTGTTTTGGAATATTAATATTAAAATGTGCTTTTCCATCATTATTTACTGTGGCTGTAAATGTTTTATAAGGTCTATGATAATTATCTGAATTATAGCTAGACAAATTATCTCTTCCTGAATTCCACCACCAACGCCATTCAATTTTATATACTTTTACAATAATTTTTTTATATGATATTGGAGTTCCTTTATCATTAAGTCTAACAACATTAAAACGATGACTTCTATTAGTTTGATAAGAACCATAATCATCTTTTTTAGGAGATTGCATTCCTATAAAAGAGGTATAAGGTGCATATTTTTTTGAAAATGCGTCAATAGAGAAATCTCCTCCATTTTCAAAAGCCTTTACTAAAAAATTAACCCGTAACATACCAGGAGCATTTTTACCAACAACTATTTTTTTATTGATATTTGCAATACCCTCTTCATTTATTTTCCCTTCAAATAAAGAAATTTCTTCTGTACTATAGCTTCTTGTTGGATCATTAAACACATAATTTTCATAACCTTTAAATGTTGTTTTTACATCAACTACTTTAGCATTAACTTCAGCTTTTATGTTTCTTGCTGGAGCTCCGTGCAACCAATTAACTTTCAATTTTCCTTGAACAGCAGAACTAGAAGTTAAAATTTCTTTATCAAAATCAATACCTATCTTTAATCGGTTTGGTTTTATAGTCTCAACTTTTAAAGTTTTATAAAATTTAGCACCTCCTACAGAAATTGTGGCTTTATACATACCTGTTCTATTTTCTGTAGATGTTTTAAAAGAAAAAGAATAAAATTTTTCTATATTTTCTTTAGTTATTTTTTTATGGATAAGTTTTCCATTCGGGTCTCTTACTTCTAATTTTACAGGATGTTCTTTAGGTAGTTTATTATCATTATCATTTAAAATAAAATTTAAATGAATAGTATCTCCTGGTCTCCATACACCTCGTTCTCCGTATATAAAACCTTTTAACCCATATTGGGTCTTTATTCCAGAAACATCAAACTTGCTTAATGATAATGAATTTCCGTCGTTTAGTTTTAAGTAAGTAGTGTTTCTATTTTTAGTAATAACAGCAAAATAAATATCTTTTAATGAGTTGTATCTTACAATTCCTTCTGTATTTGTTGTTAATTCATCAATTTTTTGTTGTTGATAATTATATAAAGAAATTTTAGCTCCATCAATAGGTGCAGTCGTTAAAATATTTGTAATCGCAAAAAAGTAATTTTGTTTACTTCCTTTTTTAGCTATCACACCTATGTTAGAAGCTATTAAATTTTTAACAATTGTTTTGCTGTTATTATAATATGCATCATTACAAGGGTTGTTTCTTTCCCTCCAATTGTAAGAATATTTTTTATAACTATATAATTTATTATCCCAATATAATTCTTCTTTTTCTTCTTCTATTTTTTCTGCTTCTTCATTTATAATAATATCATTATTATCATTACACTCACACAAAGCATACTCCTTTTTGTAACTTAACTCTATTCTATAAATTGAACCTTTATCTGCTTTAAATAATTTTGATAAATCTACACTATACGCTTTCCAGTTTTTTGTATTCAATACCGGTTCTTCTATTAAATGAATTGTTTTTTTAGCAACTCGCCTACCTACTCTTTTAATTTCTGAATTACTATTTAAATTATTATCTTGTAAAAACTGTAATACATTATTTGTATAAACTTTAATAACTCGTAAATCTACGGCTCTAAGATTTACGGCTTCAAAATTAAATTTTAGATTTGCTGAATTTGGTAAAATATTTCCAGAACTAATTAATCTAACTTGAGGTTTTAACTCTTCAAATTGCAATTTTTCAGAAAAATTGTTTTTAAGTTTATAATTATTTTTGTTTTTAATTCCTTTAAAAACATTAATCTTTATTACTCCACTAAGCTGTACATCATGATATACCTTTAATACATTTCCGTTTACTACAAATTTAGGTTTTGCTACATTTTCAATAGAAACTAATCCTTTAAAATTTTGATTTTTCTTTAAAGGATCTGAAAAGTTAATCGCTATGTATTTTTCTTTATCTCTAAAGATTTCTATTTTAGTAACCTTAAAATTATCCTTTCCAGGAATAGTAATAAATTCTTCTCCTGATACTTTAGATTTAATAGATTTACCATTCCAACTTACCTGTATCTTATCATCTTCAGCAAATCGTTGGATACTATCTATACGAAATTCAAAATATTTACTTTTTTCAATTGATTCATTTATTACAACATTTATATTTTTTCCTCTTTGTTTTGCTGTTATTAATTGCCTTGCTTTTTTTAATGTTAAATAATCTGCAGATTTTATAACACCATCAATAAACTGCCAATCTTTGCTATAAGATTGTAAATTTTTTGTTGAAACGGAAAAATTAGGTTTTATTGTTTTACACTGAAAGGTATAACTTTGCTGTTTTTCTGGTACATTTTTAAATATGCCTTTTAATTTTATTGATACACTATACTCTGTATCTGGTTTTAAATTCTCTTCTGGCACAAAATAAATTGTATTACTATTCTTTACAATTAGTTCTCCTTTTGTTTTAGGAAATACTTTTATAAGATTTATAGGTAATTTATCCCCTGCATTCCATTCTAATATTGTTTTACTAAAATTAATTATAAATACATCTGTAGTAGATATTCTACCTGAAGAGTTTTTACTAATATAATCACGATAATTATAAATAGCATCCGGAGTTATTTTCTTTTTATTACATGATAAAAAGAATAACACAAATAAGAATAGAATAGAACATTTTTTTAAATTCATAGCTTTTTTTTGAGAATAAAACAAAGTTAACCTATTATATTTTCTTCTACCTTTTAACTTTAGAATTTGTAGTTAATTGATGAGAATACGTATTTAAAAAATAATATTATTAAGCATAATAACAGTTATTAACACTTCTATCATTCATAATTTGGTATATTTATTGATAAATTTCATGAATAACTAAATTACTACCCAAATTGATAATGAAAAAAAATTGCTTAATTACTTTTATTGCTATTATTTGTACCAGTATTACATTAATAGCACAAAATACAATATCTAATACTGTTAACAACAAACTTAGTAATTACACTACTAACAATTATCCAGAAAAAGTATATTTACATATAGACAAACCCTTTTATTCCCCTGGAGATGATCTTTGGTTTAGTGCTTATTTAGTAAATGGTATTACTCACAAAAGCAGTGAAAAAAGTGCTTTATTGTATGTAGAGTTTATCAATAGTAAAGACAGCATTATAAGTAAAAGAAAAATATTTATTCCAGAAATTAATGCTGCTGGAGATTTTAAAATAGACAAAGAAACTAAACCAGGTAAATATTACATTAGAGCTTATACTAACTATAACCGAAATCAAGATTCAGAGTATTTTTTTCAAAAAGAAATAACAATTTTACCTACAAAACAAGGAGATTTACTTCCTACTTTTCTTAAAAATGCTCAAATAAAATCTTCATCAAAAACTAAAAAACCCATTCTAAAATTTTATCCAGAAGGAGGCTATATTATTGATAATTTAAAAAATAATATAGCCATAAAGCTAGAAGGTTCTTTTTTTAACGATCTTAAAATCCCTATTAATATTAAAGACAATAACAACAACGTAATAACAACATTTAGCTCTTCAAAATTTGGCTTAGGTAAATTCTATTTAACCCCTAAACCAAATGTAAATTATTATGCTAGTATAGAAATAGAAGGAAAAGAATACAGTTACAAATTACCGCAAACACTTAATACAGGTTATCTAATAAACACTGTACATGCAAGAAACAATTTGTTGGTTAATGTACAATCTAATACATTACCAAAACTTTTTGGAGCCACTTTAGTAATTCATCAAAGAGGTCAAATTATTTTTAACCAAACCTTTAAAGATGCTAAAAATAGTATTGTTTTAAAAGTAGATAAAAATAATTTAAAGAATGGAGTTGTTCATATAACACTTTTTAATTCAGAAGGAAAACCAAGTGCAGAAAGACTTGTTTATATAAACAATAAAAATGATAATGCAGCTTTAACAATAGAAAAACCAAAAGATTACTTTGGTAAAAGAAAAAAAGTTATCCTTAATTTAAATGTAAAAGACATCAGTCAGCAAAATATTGTTAGCCACTTATCTATGTCTGTTAGAGATTTAACTATTTTCCCTCAAAAACATACTATTAAAAATATAAAAACATGGTTGTTATTAAATTCAGATTTAAGAGGAAAAATTAAAGACCCTAATTATTTTTTCGAGAAAGAAAATGATATGAGACGAAGCTATTTATTAGACTTAGTAATGTTAACACATGGTTGGCGCAGATTTAAATGGCAAAACTTATTATACCAACAAAGTAGTAAAAAAAACAGCTTCGAAGCAGAAAAAGGAATCATGATTTCTGGTCAAACATTTGATATGAACTCTCCTTACGGTATTAAATCTGTACCTACCAGACTTACTTTTTTAAAACAAATGAAACAAGAGCCAATACAAGTTTCTAATGCTAAAGGACAATTTAGCTACGGACCTTATATTTTTTTCGATAGTATTCCGATGTTGTTAGAAGCAAGAGCAACCACTTTTAAATCTACCAGAAAAGAAAATAGATTTATTTTAATATCACCCAAAAACACATACTCTAGTCCTAAAATTATAAACAATAATTTTAAAGCAGAAAACAACACCTTAAATATTGATGCCTTTTACAAGCATTACAACTATTTAAAAGAAATAGATTCTACTTTTAAACAACAACAAAATGTTTTAAACGAAGTAGTTATAAAAACTAATTTAAATACTAAAAACGAAGAACGAAGAAAAGAAATGAATGCAAGAACTTCTTACGGTAGTGCATTTAGAAGAACAGACATAGAAAACTCCATTCAAACAGGTAATGTAAACCTTTTAGATGTACTACAAACTATAAACGGAGTACAAGTAATTGGTGACGAAGTTTTTGTAAGACTTTTAGGTAACAATAGTAGACCACTTATACTTGTAGACGAAACTCCTGTAGATATAGAAGATTTAGAAACCATTGTTCAAGAAGTGTCTTTTGTAGATATTTTAAACGGTCCAGAAGCATCTCGATTTACAAGTGGTGGCCCTGTAATATCTATTTACACCAAATCTGGTAGTGGTGTAATTAGTAACTCAAAAAGAAAACCAGGTATCATAGATTTTAAAGCCAACGGATTTTATACTGCCAGAGAGTTTTTTGCACCAGACCACGTAAATGGTATAGAAGAACAAACAAAAGCAGATGTTAGAACAACGTTACATTGGCAACCAACAATAAAAACATCTAAAACAGGCAATGTTACCGTATCTTTTTTTACATCAGACTCTGCTAGTACCTATTTAATAGAAGTAGAAGGCATTACAGAAACAGGAATTCCTGTACATAAAACAACCAAATTTATAGTAGAATAACAAATACAATAACATTTAAGTTAAAAAACAAAAAATCATAAAAATTCATTTATTTTTGTGTAACCTATGATAACACAAGACCAACTTAAAGACGTAACTGCAAGAATTCAAAAGCTAAAAACATATCTAGAAATAGATAAAAAGCTAATAGAAATAGCTAATGAAGAAGAAAAAACTGCAAACCCTGATTTTTGGAACAATCCAAAAGAGGCAGAAGTAGTTATGAAAGAGTTAAGGTTAAAAAAGAAATGGGTAAATGATTATAACGAGATAATTAATTTAAACGACGATGTTAACGTACTTTATGAATTCTTTAAAGAAGGAGAAGTAGAAGAACAAGAAGTTATAGACCAATTTAACCAAACAGCTACTTTTTTAGAAGACATAGAATTTAAAAACATGTTATCTGAAGAAGGAGATGCGCTATCTGCAGTAATACAAATAACCGCAGGTGCTGGTGGTACAGAAAGTTGCGACTGGGCAGAAATGCTTTTTAGAATGTATACCATGTGGGCAGAAAAACAAGGCTTTAAATTAAAAACCTTAAACTACCAAGCCGGAGACGCAGCAGGTATAAAAACAGTAACAGTAGAAGTAACTGGCGACTATGCTTTTGGTTGGTTAAAAGGAGAAAATGGAGTACACAGATTGGTACGTATCTCCCCTTTCGATTCTAACGCAAAACGTCACACAAGTTTTGCATCTGTATATGTTTATCCCGTTGCAGACGATTCTATAGAAATAGATATTAATCCTGCTGATATAGAAATTACAACAGCACGCTCTAGCGGTGCAGGTGGACAAAATGTAAATAAAGTAGAAACAAAAGTACAACTAACCCACAAACCCTCTGGCATACAAATTTCTTGTTCTAACTCACGCTCTCAGCACGATAATAGAGCCACAGCATTACAAATGCTAAAATCTCAGTTATACGAAATAGAATTGCAAAAGCAACAAGCAGCTAGAGACGACATAGAAGCCAGTAAAATGAAAAACGAATGGGGTAGCCAAATTAGAAACTACGTAATGCACCCTTATAAATTAGTAAAAGATGTAAGAACTGCCCACGAAACAGGTAACGTAGATGCTGTTATGGACGGTAACATTAACGCTTTCTTAAAAGCCTACTTAATGTTAAACGGACAGAAAAAAAAGTTAGTTTAAATAATTAGAAGCTATTTCCTGCTTTCCGCTATATCTTTTTGTAAAAACAAAAAGGATGCCGCTTCAATCAGGGCTAAACACTTTTGCCAACCTATTTACTAACAAAAACAAATCGCAATTTATGATAAAAATATACCACAACCCACGTTGTTCAAAATCTAGACAAGGATTACAAATTTTAGAACAATCGGGTACGCAATTCGAAATAATAAAATATTTAGAAGTTACTCCATCAGAAAAAGAACTAACAGAAATTTTAGAAATTTTAAATATTCCTGCCTTAGATTTAATCCGTAAAACAGAAAAAATATGGAAAGAAAATTATAAAGGGAAAGAATTATCTAATAAAGAGCTTATTACCGCTATGGTAAAAAATCCTAAGTTAATAGAAAGACCAATTGTAATTAATAATAAAAAAGGAGTAGTTGGTAGACCTCCCGAAAATATTAATACTATTTTATAAACAAAAAATGCTCGCAAATTGCGAGCATTTTTTTATCTATTTTAAAGGTAGTAATTATTATTTACCTTGTGCAGCTTTTTTAGCTTCTTGCTTTAATTGTATGTTCTCTAAAATTGTACCACCAATCCAATAAGGTACCACAAATGTTAACAAGAAAATCAACAACCAAAAACCAGCTGTAAAAATAAACATGAATAAAACTAATCCTGAAAATTGCGAAAAATCTAACATTTGTTTGTCTTTTGTAAAAGTATAATTATATAATGCCACAAAAATAAGATATATTTTTATATCCCCCTATCAAAATTTATTTTTTTTTAACTTTTTAAACAAAAATTTAAATAAGTATTTTTACTTAGTTTTTTGTAAATTCGCCTTTCTTATTAATACAATTATTCATTATGAAATATAGAATCGAAAAAGATACTATGGGGCAAGTAAATGTTCCTGCAGATAAATATTGGGGAGCCCAAACAGAGCGTTCTCGTAACAACTTTAAAATTGGTGCTGCAGGCTCTATGCCTTTAGAAATTGTATACGGTTTTGCATACTTAAAAAAAGCAGCTGCTTATACAAATACAGATTTAGGAGTTTTATCAGCAGAAAAAAGAGATTTAATTGCCAAAGTTTGTGATGAAATTTTAGAAGGAAAATTAGACGACCAATTTCCGTTAGTAATCTGGCAAACAGGTTCTGGTACACAGTCTAACATGAATGTAAATGAAGTTATAGCAAACAGAGCGCACGAAATTGCTGGTAAAGTTATTGGCGAAGGAGAAAAAACAATTCAGCCTAATGATGATGTAAACAAATCACAATCATCAAACGATACTTTTCCTACAGGAATGCACATTGCTGCTTACAAAAAAATTATAGAAACTACTATACCAGGTATAGAGCAATTAAGAAATACATTACAAGCAAAAGCAGAAGCTTTTAATGATGTTGTAAAAATTGGTCGTACACATTTAATGGATGCTACTCCCCTAACTTTAGGGCAAGAGTTTTCTGGTTACGTAGCACAATTAAACTTTGGTTTAAAAGCATTAAAAAATACTTTAGAGCATTTATCTCAATTAGCATTAGGTGGTACAGCAGTAGGTACTGGTTTAAACACACCTAAAGGTTACGATGTTTTAGTAGCTAAATACATTGCAGAATTTACAGAGTTACCTTTTATTACTGCAGAAAATAAATTTGAGGCACTAGCAGCACACGATGCTTTAGTAGAAACTCATGGTGCTTTAAAGCAAGTAGCTGTTTCTTTAAATAAAATAGCTAACGATATTCGTTTAATGGCATCAGGACCTCGTTCTGGTATTGGAGAAATTATAATACCTGCTAACGAACCTGGTTCTTCTATTATGCCTGGTAAAGTAAACCCAACACAATGTGAAGCTATGACAATGGTTTGTGCTCAAGTAATGGGTAATGATGTAGCGGTAACAGTTGGTGGTACGCAAGGACACTACGAGTTAAATGTTTTTAAACCAGTAATGGCTGCAAACGTTTTACAATCTGCTCAATTAATTGGAGATGCTTGTGTATCTTTTGATGAAAATTGTGCTGCTGGTATAGAGCCTAACAAAACAAGAATTACAGAATTGGTTAATAATTCTTTAATGTTAGTAACTGCATTAAATACTAAAATAGGATATTACAAAGCTGCAGAAATTGCAAATACTGCACACCAAAACGGAACTACTTTAAAAGAAGAAGCAGTACGTTTAGGCTATGTTACTCCAGAACAGTATGACGAATGGGTTAAACCAGAAGAAATGACAGGAAGTTTAAAATAATTTTCTATTTCAATAATTCAACAAAAAAACCGAAGTAATAATTACTTCGGTTTTTTTTATTGCAAATATTTTTCTTTTATCACATTTAAATGATGCATCTGATGTCCTGAAAATAAATACCCTAATGCTCTAACAGAAATTTTCATAGAAGACATTACTCCAGACTCTAATAAATCTTCTTCAGATAAACTCTTAAAAAGTAAAATTGTTCCTTTTCTTAAAAGCGTCATTTCTTCAAGTAAATCTTTAAAATTTCTTGAATTAGCGTTAGAATGCTTTGTAAAAAAATCTTGATCAAATCCTGGTAATGGCGTATTATCTTTTCTTGCAAAAGACAGTGTTCTGTATGCAAAAATACGTTCTGTATCTATAATATGCTGTACAACTTCTTGTATAGTCCATTTCCCTTGACTATATCTATAATTGTATTTTTCTTCAGAAAGTCCATTTAGTAAATCATAAAAATAAGTTTGAGAGTTTTCTAAATTTTTTATTATTGATTCTTCTAAATTTACAAGTTTAATATATTGCCTAAAATAAGCATCGTATTCGTTTTCTGTAACCATAAGATAAATTATTAATATGTTTAAAATTAACTTTATTTTTCACATAAAAAAACTCCATAAGAATTATTTATGGAGTTTTGTGTATCAATAAAAATGTAAACTATACTAGTTTTTTTGCATTTTTAACTTTTTGCTGAGTTAAAGCTAATTCAATAACTTGTTTCATATCTGTTACGTAATGAAACGTTAATCCTTTTAAATAACTTTCTTTAATTTCTAAGATATCCTTCTCGTTATCTTTACATAAAATTATTTCTTTAATATTTGCTCTTTTAGCAGCTAATATTTTTTCTTTTATACCACCAACCGGCAATACTTTACCTCTTAAAGTAATCTCACCTGTCATGGCTAATTTACTTTTAACTTTACGTTGGGTATAAGAAGAAACTAAAGAAGTTAACATAGTAATACCTGCACTAGGACCATCTTTAGGAGTAGCTCCTTCTGGTACATGAATATGCACATTATATTTTTCTAAAATTTCAGCATCAATACCAAACTCTTCTGCATTAGATTTTATATACTGTAAAGCAATAGTTGCAGATTCTTTCATTACCGTTCCTAAATTACCTGTAATAGATAAGTTTCCTTTTCCTTTAGATAAAATAGATTCTATAAATAAAATATCTCCGCCAACACTTGTCCATGCTAAACCAGTTACAACACCTGCAACATCATTTGTTTCGTATTTACCTCTATTTCTTGGTGTCCCTAAAATTTCTTCTATTTTTTCTGATGATAAAGCAACTTCGTACTCTTCTTCTAAAGCAATAGATTTTGCAGCAAAACGCACAACTTTAGCTACTTGTTTTTCTAGGTTTCTAACTCCAGATTCTCTTGTATAACCTTCTACAATTTGTTCTATTTGTTTTTTTCCTAACTTTAAATCTTTTGTTGTTAATCCGTGTTCTTTTAGTTGTTTTGGTACTAAATGTCTTTTGGCTATTTCTATTTTTTCTTCTATAGTATACCCTGTTACATTTATAATTTCCATTCTATCTCTTAACGCCCAAGGAATTTGCCCTAAGTTGTTAGCGGTAGCAATAAAAAGTACTTTAGATAAATCGTAACCAACCTCTAAATAATTGTCATAAAAAGCTTCATTTTGTTCAGGATCTAAAACTTCTAACATAGCAGAAGATGGATCTCCTTGATGACTTTTTCCTAACTTATCTATTTCATCTAAAACAAAAACAGGGTTAGAAGTTCCTGCTTTTTTTAAGTTTTGAATTAAACGCCCAGGCATTGCACCAATGTAAGTTTTTCTATGCCCTCTAATTTCTGCTTCATCTCTCAATCCTCCTAAAGACATACGAACATATTTTCGTCCTAAAGACTCTGCTACAGATTTCCCTAAAGATGTTTTACCAACTCCTGGAGGTCCGTATAAACAGATTATTGGCGATTTCATATCATTTCTTAATTTTAAAACAGCCAAATGTTCTATAATTCTTTCTTTTACTTTTTCTAACCCAAAATGATCTCTATCTAAAACCTTAGTTGCATGTTTTAAATCAAATTTATCTTCAGAAAAAACACCCCAAGGTAGTTCTAACAACAATTCTAAATAGCTTCTTTGTAAACCATATTCTGCAGCTTGTGGGTTCATTCTTTTTAGTCGGTTTAACTCTTTTTCAAAAGTCTCTCCTACTTCTTTAGACCACTTTTTATTTTTTGCTTGCTTACGCATTTCTTCTAACTCTTGGTCATTAGAAACACCACCTAATTCTTCTTGAATAGTTTTTAACTGCTGATTTAAATAATATTCTCTTTGTTGTTGGTCTAAATCTTCTCTAGTTTTAGACTGAATATCATTACGTAGTTTTAACTTTTGAAGTTCTTTATTTAAATTTTTAAGCGTTAATAATGCACGCTCTTTTAGATTGTCTTTTTCTAAAATAACTTGTTTTTGTAGTACACTTAAATCCATATTTGATGAGATAAAATTCACCAAAAAAGAGTTAGATTGTATGTTTTTAATTGCAAAAGATGCTTCTGATGGTAATGCTGGGTTTTGCTTAATAACCTCTAAAGCTTGTTCTTTTATAGAATCTATAATTGCTTCAAACTCTTTTTCATCTTCTATTTCCTTATCTTCTAAAGCTTCTTTAACAGTTGCTTTTAAATATGGTTTTTCTTCTATAATTTGAGTTATTTCAAAACGTTTTTTACCTTGTATTATTACCGTTACATTACCATCAGGCATTTTTAATACACGTAAAATTTGTGCAACAACTCCTGTGGTATGAATATCTTGTAAATTAGGTTCTTCTACTTCTTCGTTTTTTTGAGCAACAACTCCTATAATTTTATCTCCTTTGTTTGCTTCTTTTAACAACTGAATAGACTTATCTCTACCCGCAGTTATTGGTATTACAACACCCGGAAATAAAACAGTATTTCTTAAAGGTAATATTGGTAAAACCTCTGGTACACTCTCTTTATTTATAATCTCTTCATCTTCTGGCGTCATTAAAGGTATTAACTCAGAATCTTCATTTAACATATTATTTAACGACAAATTGTCTATATGCATTACTTTAGGCTTACTCATGGGTTATATATCTGTCATACTGACATTGATTTTATTGTTCTTAAAAATCAATATCAATTTTATATTATTAATCTACTGAAAATCAAATAAATAAAAACACTTAAATAATTATCTATTTAATAAAGACAATTGTTATGCCAAATACTTAGAAAGTATTTTTTAAAAAACTTTGTAAAGATAAGTTATAATAATTCCCTTATGTTTTTTAGAACTTACAACCGACAGTTGTTTTGCTTCTTTTACTTTAAAATTAAATGGAGGAAGCAACAAATTTACACCACTTTGTTTTTTTAAACGAATACCCTGACCAGAAATAATGTCTAAATTAGGTTTAAAATTACCATCAGGTATGTGCTCTGTTAAAATTACATATTTGTATTGATATAATTTAGTTACTATACTTTGTATTTCTTTGTTAGATAAATGTTGTAAAACTTGCCTTATTAAAGCACAATCTGCTTTAGGTAATGTATCTGTTGCCAAATCTTTACATAAAAATGATACTTTTTCTTCTTTAAATTGCTTTTTATTGTAGGCTATTAAATCAGTAACAATATCTACTGCTGTATATTCTTTTGTAAATTTTATAAGCTGTTTACCAATATTAAAATCACCACACCCTAAATCGCACACAGAAATAGGTGCTTTAAAAGATTTTAAAAAAGAAGTTACTTCTTTTATGTATGGCATTGTAATTTCAAGAGCATGAGATCCATCACCTGAATAAAAATTATTTGCAGTACCACCCCATAATTTTAAATCATATACTTGTTCCATTGCTTTTTTAGTTGGCCATGGTGTTTTTTTGCTTTTTTTAATCATAATTTAATAACAACTTATTAATGGTAAAATGCAATGCAAAATACAATACATAAATTATTTCTATCTTTAAATACTTATATTTATTCTGCAATAATTTAATTTTACAATAAAAAAATTATATTTTGCACATATTTTTAATTAAAAAAATAAGATATTATTAATGTCTTATTTTGTAAGATTGAACTAAAAAACATTAGTCAAATGCTAAAAAAAACATTTTTAATTCTTTTATTTTCCTTATTTATAGTGCCTTTCAAAGCCCAAAATTGGTTAGGTATAAAAGTTAGTAGAAATAATATTATTACTGTAAAAAGACAAACTGCTAATTATGATAAAATTAATATAGGAGGACCTTTTAACGTAGAGCTTGTTGCAGGTAAAGAAGGTGCTATTTTAATTGAAGGTGATAAAGATATAATACCTTACATAGAAACTGAAGTCTATGAGAATACTTTAAAAGTAAAATACAAAAAAAAGACAAATACAAAAGGTTCTAGAAAGCTAACTGTAATTATACCTGTAGAAACCATCTCTAATATTTCTTTTGGAGGATCGGGACAATTAACTTGTAAAACAATTATTAAAGCAAATAATCTTACTGTTAGTTTGGGTGGTTCTGGCATGGTATCTTTAAATACCGAAGCTACTACTGTTTATAGTTCTATTGGAGGATCTGGAAATATTGAATTATCTGGTAAAACAAGTAATTTTAAGTGTTCTATTGCTGGTTCTGGTAATATTAAAGCTACCAATTTTAAAACAGATAACATAGATGCTAAAATAGCTGGCTCTGGTAATATTAACTGTTATGCTAGTAAAACTTTAAAAGCTAAAATAGTTGGTTCTGGCAATATTTATTACAAGGGAAACCCTACTATTGAAAGCAAATCTTTAGGTTCTGGAGATGTAATAAATAATAATTAAAAAAAGGCGCTACGAATTCGTAACGCCTTTTTTTAATTTAATAATTTCTAAATTTAGCTGTTTCATTAAAAATATGTGTTAATATTTTTTGATCTTTTTCATCAAAAATTATATTCCTACGATCCATAACAACTTTAGCTACCTCAAATACTTTATTAGTTTTGTATTCTGTAAACCCAGAAGCGCCTCCCCAACTAAAAGAAGGAACAAAGTTTCTTGGAAAACCACTACCAAAAATATTAGCTGAAACCCCAACTACAGTACCTGTATTAAACATGGTGTTAATTCCGCATTTAGAATGATCTCCCATCATTAATCCGCAAAACTGCAATCCTGTTTTAGCAAATCTTTGAGTTTCGTAATTCCATAATTTTACTTCTGCATAATTATTTTTTAGATTAGAATTGTTTGTATCTGCACCTAAATTACACCATTCTCCTAATACCGAATTTCCTAAAAAACCATCGTGCCCTTTATTAGAGTACCCCATTAAAACAGCATTATTTACTTCCCCTCCAACTTTACAATAAGGGCCTAATGTGGTGGCTCCATATATTTTTGCACTTAATTTTAATACAGAATTTTCGCACATGGCTAAAGGCCCTCTTACTACTACCCCTTCCATTATTTCTGCATCTTTACCAATATAAATAGGCCCTGTAGTTGCATTTAAAGTTGCAAAATTAACAGTAGCGCCTTCTTCAATAAAAATATTTTCTTTACCAATACACTGCACTGTTTCAGGAATTGACTGAGAAACCCTATCTTCAGTTATTAAATCAAAATCTTGCTGAATTGCCTTGGCATTTAATGAGAAAATATCCCAAGTATTTTTAACTTGAATTAAATCTTCATCAAATTCTATTTGAGTAAAATCTTCAAAATTTATTTCTTCTTGATCTGAGCTTGTAAAAAATGCAATTACATCATCGCCTTTAAAAATAGCTTGATTTTTAGATAGATTTTTAATTTTATCAACCAAAAAACTACTAGGACAATACGATGCATTAATCATTACATTTTCATCCATTTCTACCATAGGGAATTTTTCTTCTAAATATTCCTCTGTTATCGTAGTTGTTGTACTACCTAAATGTTTTTCCCATTTTTCTCTAATAGTTAAAATACCTATTCTAATATCTGCTACAGGTTTTGTATACGTAAATGGTAATAAAGAGTTTCTAACCTCTCCATCAAATAAAATGTAATTCATTGTTTATTTTTTATGGTACTACAAATTTACTTTAATTAAAGCACAAAAAAAACCGATTGTAAAAATTACAATCGGCTTTAAAATTATTTTTTTAAAGTTTTAATTTTTGATAAATTTCTGACTTCCTATTTGTCCGTTAGAAGTAACTTTTAATAAATAAATACCTTTGTTTAAATCGCTAACGTTTACAGCAGCATTTATTGCAGATACTTTAGTTGAAAGCACTAATCTTCCTGCAAAATCGTAAAACTGAACAGAGGCATCATTACTATCTGAAGGTAATTGAATATTTAATTGATCAGAAGCTGGATTTGGAAAAGTATTAAAATCTAAACTTTCTGAATCTGTAGTGCTTAATGTAGTTTCAAAAGAAACAACTGTTGCTCCTCTATTTCTTCTTCCATGGTATGCGTATCCCGTACTAGTTCCGTTTGCCCAAATTATAGGTAAAGAAGTTAAATTATTTGTAAATACAAAATCATTATCGTCTCCAGTATTATTAGCTCTGGTTAATACAATTGTTCTCTGGTTACCTGATACAGTATTAGATACAACTGTTAAATCTTGTGAAGCATCTTCTGTTGGTAACACTTGGTCAGTTGTTCTTGCATCTATAACAGTAGTTCCATCTGTTCTTATAACATCCGCTCCTGATCTCATAGTACTTCCTCCAAAACCTACTGCAAACCAAACATTGCTAGGCCCTGTCATAGTTATTGTTGTAGTATTTGTAGATACGTCTATTACAAGGTTTAAATCAGGAGAAAGAGTTACCTCACCTGTTGAGATGTTTTGTGAAAACAAAAAGTTAGCACATAATAAAGAAAATAAAAGTAGTGTTTTTTTCATAATATTAATTTAAAAGTTTATTTATTGATTCATTTTTATTTATTCTTACGTAATCTATTGCTGTATTACCTCTATTGTCCTTTAAGTTGGTGTTGGCTTTTGCTTTTACCAATAGTTTTACAATTTCTAAATTTTCAAAAATAACTGCATAATGCATAGCTGTAGTTCCATTAGAATCTGCAATATTAGGATCTGCTTTATGTTCTAACAAAAAACGTGTTAATTCTACATTTTTCTTTACAACAGCTGCCATAAGTGCTGTTCCGTAACCACTATTACTATTAATATCTTTTACATTTTCTATTAAATACTTAGCAACTTCATTATTACCATAATAGCATGCTAAAGTTAAAGATGAATATCCCCTTTTATCAATTTTATTAATAACATTTTTGTCTTTTTCTACAGCTTTTTTTAACTGAATTAAAGATCCTTCTCGTGCAATATCAAAGATGGTAACTTCTTGTGCGCTAAGATTAAAAAATGTACTTATTAAGAAAATAAAAATTATTATACTTTTTATGTATTGTTTTTTCATTAAGTTAAATTTAGCCGTATAAATATCTTTTGTCGAATAATAAACTAAAACTTACATCAAAAATGAAATATAATTTTTACTGCAGCATGTTAAGTCTCTTTAAATCATATAAAAACCTCAATGACCAGTGTTTAATTCTAAAAAAATCCTTTTTACTATCCAAAAAAACATTTATTCCTCTTAATACCTTCAAATAAAAAGATTTAATTATAATAACAATCTTAAAAAAAGTTAAAAACAATTTGAGTATCATTTTTTTTCTACTAAAAAATATCGCTCAAGAATTTGTATTTTTGAAAAAAATAAAATCAGTGAATAAATATAAACATATCTCAGAATCTCAATTAACTATAACAGAGTTAATGTTGCCTTCTCATTCTAATTTTAGTGGTAAAATTCATGGAGGGCATATCTTAAATTTAATGGATCAAATTGCTTTTGCTTGTGCCTCTAAACATTCTGGAAACTACTGTGTAACGGCTTCTGTGAACAAGGTAGATTTTTTAAATCCTATTGAGGTTGGTGAGTTGGTTACCATGAAGGCTTCTGTAAATTATACAGGAAGAACTTCTATGGTTGTAGGTTTACGAGTAGAATCTGAAAATATTAGAACAGGAGAAAAAAAACATTGCAACTCTTCTTATTTTACAATGGTTGCTAAAGATGAAAACGGTAAAAGTACTCCTATACCTGGTATTGTTTTAACTACCAAAAATGAGATTAGAAGATACGCAAGAAGTATTACAAGACAAAAAGAAGGTAAAAATAGAACTTCTCGTTTTAGTAGTAAATCTTTTAAAATAAATGATTATTTACACCTTTTAGATAAAAGTAATTCTAAAATAGATTTAATAGAAAATTAGACCTTTATTAATATTAAATAATAGCATGAGTACTCAAAAACTAACAATTGTTGCTAAAATTGTAGCTAAATTAGACAAAATAGAGCTTGTAAAAAAAGAACTTATAAAGCTTATAGCAATTACAAAAAAAGAAGAAGGTTGTATTAATTATGATTTACACCAAGACAACGAAAATAAAAATATTTTCTTGTTTTATGAAAATTGGGAAAGTAGAGAATTATGGCAAAAACATATGAATAACACTCATATTGCTGCATATGCAAAAGCTACCGAAGGAGCTGTAGATACTTTTACTTTACACGAAATGACACCTGTAATTTAATTATTTAACTAATATTACTCCATATTTTAGACGATTTACTCATTTTAACAAAAGCTGTTTTAATGGGTAAATTTTCTTTTTTAGACAAATTTTCATCTTCTTGTAATACATTAATTGCTGTATTTCTGGCAGCTACTAAAATAGTAGTGTCTTTTACTACATCTGCTATTTTTAAATTTAACACACCACTTTGTTGGGTTCCCATAATATTTCCTGGTCCCCTTAATTTTAAATCTACCTCAGCAATCTTAAAACCATCGGTAGTTTGTACCATTGTTTTTAGTCGTGTTTTTGCTTCTTCAGACAATTTAAAACTAGACAACAAAATACAATAACTTTGGTCTGCACCTCTACCTACTCTACCTCTTAATTGATGTAATTGAGACAAGCCAAAACGCTCAGAACTTTCAATAATCATAACACTGGCATTTGGTACATTTACCCCTACTTCAATTACCGTAGTTGCAACCATAATTTGTGTTTCACCTTTAACAAAACGTTGCATTTCATACTCTTTATCAGCAGGCTTCATCTTACCATGCACAATACTTATTTGGTATTTTGGAGAAGGAAATTCTCTTGAAACACTCTCATAACCATCCATTAAATCTTTGTAATCCATCGCTTCAGATTCTTGAATTAACGGGTATACAATATAAACTTGTCTTCCTTTAGTTATCTCATCTTTCATAAACTTAAAAACAGATAATCGATTACTATCAAAACGATGTACTGTTTTTACTTCTTTTCTACCTGGTGGCAACTCATCAATAACAGAAATATCTAAATCTCCATATACAGACATAGCCAATGTTCTTGGTATTGGAGTAGCTGTCATAACTAAAATATGAGGTGGAATCGTGTTTTTCATCCACAACTTAGATCTTTGAGCAACTCCAAAACGATGCTGTTCATCTATAATGGCAATTCCTAAATTATTAAACTTTACTTTATCTTCTAATAAAGCATGCGTACCTATTAAAATATGTAATGTACCGTTTTCTAAATTTTCATGAATCTCTCTACGTTTTTTTGTTCTTACAGACCCTGTTAACAAATCAACTTTAATATTCATGTCTTTTACCAACTCGTCTATTGCATGAAAGTGTTGCGTTGCTAAAATTTCTGTTGGTGCCATAATAGTTGCCTGAAAACCATTATCTATAGCCATTAGCATGGTTAACAAACCTACTATTGTTTTACCAGACCCAACATCTCCTTGTAAAAGCCTGTTCATATGAGCACCAGAAGCCACATCTTTTCTTATTTCTTTTAACACTCTTTTTTGAGCATTTGTAAGAGAAAACGGCAAGTAATTATTGTAAAAATCATTAAAATAATCGGCTACATTTTTAAACGTAAAACCTTTTATTTTTGTTTTATTGATGAGCTTTTTTCTTAGTAATTGTAACTGAATAAAAAATAATTCCTCAAATTTTAATCGATATTGTGCTTTAGCTAAACTTTCTTGATTTTTAGGAAAATGAACATTTAATAAAGCTTCACGCTTTTTTAGCAATTGAAATTCATTAATAACTTGTACCGATAGGCTTTCTTCTATTCCATCATAAAATTGTTGTAGTAAACTCTGAATATAAGTTCTTATCAGTTTATTAGAAACTCCAGAATTGGCTAATTTTTCTGTAGATGGATACACGGGTTGCATTTTACTCTGCAACTTTTTTTTATACTCTTTTACTAACTCCATTTCTGGATGCGGAATACTAAAATTACCATTATAATGGTTTAATTTACCATAAACTACATAGGGTTCGTTAATTTTAAGAGAGTCTTTAATCCATTTTTGCCCTTTAAACCAAACTAATTCCATGGTTCCGGTGGCATCTTGAAATGTTGCCACCAACCTACTTCCTCTTTTTTGAGCAACTGATTTTACTCGAGTAATTTTTCCTACAATTTGTACTTCAGATGAATTAGGCTGTAACTGATTAATCGCATAAAAAGCAGTTTTATCAATATACCGAAAAGGAAAAAAATGCAATAAATCATTACACGTTTTTATACCCAATTCTGTATACATAAGAGTTGCTCTTTGTACACTTATACCTTTAATATATGTTATTGGATACTCTAAATTCAATGCCTAAAAAATTATTAATAACGAATTTACAGAAAACTTGATAAATTATTGTTGTTTCAATACATCAACAAATAAAAAAAGCTCAGAAAATTAAATTTCTGAGCTTTTATCAATATAAAATATTCTTTTACTTTTATGGTCTAAAGTTAATTTTACGCATACGTAAGCTTTCTGGAGTAACTTCTAAATACTCATCTTCTTTAATATACTCCATACATTCTTCTAAAGAGAAATCAATTTTTGGAGCAATTTTTACACTATCATCTGTTCCTGAAGAACGTACGTTAGATAATTTTTTTCCTTTGATTAAGTTTACACCCATATCATCAGACTTTGCATTTTCTCCAACTACTTGTCCAATATAAATCTCATCATTAGGATCTATAAAAAAACGTCCTCTATCTTGTAATCTATCAATAGCATACGCTGTTGCTTTTCCTGCTGCAGACGATACAATAGCACCTTTTACTTCTTCAGAAAAATCTCCTTTATAAGGTCCATATTCTGAAAAACGGTGATTAATAATTGCCTGACCTGCTGTTGCTGTTAAGATTTTGTTACGTAAACCAATTAATCCTCTAGAAGGAATTGTAAACTCTAAATGTTGTAAATCTCCTTTAGGCTCCATTACTAACATATCTCCTTTACGTAAAGATACCAAGTTAATAGCTTTAGAAGCTACATCTTCTGGTACATCTATAGATAGTGTTTCGTATGGCTCACATTTTTTACCATCTATTTCTTTTAAAATTACTTGTGGTCTACCCACTTGTAACTCATAACCTTCTCTACGCATTGTTTCTATTAATACAGATAAATGTAAAACTCCACGTCCAAAAACGTTGAATTTGTCTTCAGAATCTGTAGTATCAACTCTTAATGCAAGGTTTTTTTCCATTTCTTTAAACAACCTATCTCTTAAATGTCTAGAGGTAACATATTTACCTTCTTTACCAAAAAATGGAGAGTTGTTTATAGTAAACAACATACTCATGGTAGGTTTGTCTATTTCTGTTCTTGGTAATGGCTCTGGGTTTTCTAAATCTGCAATTGTATCACCAATTTCAAAACCATCAATACCAGTAATTGCACAAATATCACCACAAGGTACTTTATCTACTTGTACTTTACCCATTCCTTCGAATACGTGTAATTCTTTAATTCTTACTTTTTTAGTAGAACCATCTGCTTTACATAACATGTAGTCTTTACCAGCTTCTAAATCTCCTCTAAAAATACGTCCAATTGCAATTCTTCCTGTAAAAGATGAAAAATCTAAAGAAGTAATTTGCATTTGTGGCGTACCTTCATTGTATTTAGTTTCAGGAATAGATTCTAATACAGCATCTAATAATGGTACAATATTATCTGTTTCATTTTTCCAATCAGTACTCATCCAGTTGTTCTTTGCAGAACCATACACAGTTGTAAAATCTAATTGCTCTTCTGTTGCTTCTAAAGCAAACATTAAATCAAATACTTTTTCGTGTACTAAATCTGGAGTACAGTTTTCTTTATCTACTTTGTTTACAACAACAATAGGAGTTAAACCTAACTCTAAAGCTTTACCTAATACAAAACGAGTTTGTGGCATTGGCCCCTCAAAAGCATCTACTAATAATAAAACACCATCAGCCATTTTTAATACTCGCTCTACTTCTCCACCAAAATCGGCGTGACCAGGAGTATCAATAACATTAATTTTTGTGTTTTTATAATTTACAGATACGTTTTTAGAAAGAATCGTAATTCCTCTTTCACGTTCTAAATCATTATTATCTAACAATAAATCTGTACGCTCTTTTCTGTCGTCTAAGATTTTAGCTTGATCTATAATTTTATCTACTAAGGTAGTTTTCCCGTGATCTACGTGGGCAATAATTGCGATATTTCTAATTGGTTGCATCTGTACTTTCTTAATTTTGGGCAAAAGTAGTTGTTTAGATGCAAATTACACGAATTATGTTTAACTTTTTTTT
>CALHCK010000181.1 GCA_937936695.1 uncultured Polaribacter sp. | reverse complement strand
AGGCGTACAATATGCTTCCAGTAAAATGGTAGATCTCTTAAGGTTAAGTAATAGAACAACACAAAGCATGAGTAGAAAAGATTTGATATTAAGAATAAAAACATAGTTTTTAATATAAAGAGTAATGCCGTAGCGGAATCATTTTTTAAAACACTAAAATATGAATGTACTAATAGATATAATTTTAAATCTTACTTACAGGCCTATAAAATTATAGAAGAATATATTAATTGGTATAATACTGTAAGAATGCATTCTGCTTTAGATTATAAATCTCCAGCTGAATTTGAACTAAAACTAAAAATTATTAATAATAAAAAATAGTCCTAAATTTAATAGGTAGTCCATTCAATAAGGACCAACTTGCTTGTCATTATAAAAGTTATTGGGCTGCCTTATAGTGTATTACAAAAGCTACAAACCAAAAGTATATTTATTTGAATCGCATAAAGATGGAAAGTACAGTGCTAGCAGTATAGATCGAATTATAAAAAAAGCAGCAAAAAAAAGTGGGCATTACCAAAACAGTTACCACATACATTAAGGCATAATTTTGCCAGTTATTTACTAGAAAATAGTACCAACTTAAAAGATATTCAAGAGCTGTTAGGTCATAATTTTTCTAAAACCACAAAACTAAACGCATGTGGCCACAAATCGTTTACAGATGATAACAACCCTTAGATTTATAGTGTAAATAACATGCACTAATTCGTGTTATTCAATTATTGTGCGCAACGCTTGTAAAAAAGGGCGAACTTACTCAATCGGCTTACTCTTACGTTTTTTCCAAGGCGCATCAATTAAAGTGTCTCCTGCCATTATACAACCATAAGGCATTATTCTATCTACAACTTCTCCTAAGCCAAAATCATTCATTTGTTTTTGAACATTGTTAGCGTTTTTATAAGCAGATGGCAATTCAGAAATATCAACATTTCCAGAAAAAAACCTAATATCTAATCCTTTTGTTTCTTCATTAAAAACCTCGTTAATTGTTTGTGTATCTTTTTTCTTTTTATGTGCTGTTCTACTTATATTTCTTCCTGCACCGTGTGGAGCAAAACCTAAATTGTTTTCTGTTGTTTCACCTTTTACAATCAATACAGGTTCAGCCATATTTAAAGGTATTAATCTTAATCCTTTATAAGAATCAGGAACAAATTTATCATCTAAAGGCGTTGCACCTTTTGCGTGGTAAAAAACATCTTCATCTTTAAATACAAAATTATGTTCATTCCAAAATCTTAAAACAGGCTCAATTCCTAAATCCTCACAAGTTTTAGCGTGTAATATATTGTGATTTAATTTAGTCCATTCTCTTATAATTTGTAAAGCTTTCCAATACTCAACACCTTCTTTTGTATCAAAAGGAATCCAAGCGTTTTTTTTAATAGTTTTTGGAGATATTTGTTTCCTAAACCTTTCAGCGACTTTCATTGCGTTTTTATAAAGATGTGCGCCAAAACCTCTAGAGCCGTGGTGTGTTACCATAATTGTATCACCAGTATTTTCAGAAGTACCTATAAATAAAAAGTGATTTCCATCACCTTGAGTACCAAGATTTGTTTTGGAAAGTAAAATGCTTTTTTCATTATTTAAAAAGGTATTCTCTTTAATCTTGTTTTCTAATTCTATTGGTAAATCAAATAAATCTTTCCTACCACCAAAACCAAAATGTGTAACATTGTGTGCTACGTCTAAGACCTTTTTTGGTTCTATCTTACCAAAATTTGTCATCATAACAGAACAACAAATATCAGCAGAGTGCATAGCAGGGTGTATTGCGTTTTTAGTAGCAACTACACCACCAACAGGTATTTGACCTATTCCGCCAGTAGGGCAAGCATCAGGCATCACAGCACCTTTTATAATAGTTGGTGTTTTCATCAATGTATTCATTGTTTCAAAAACTTGCTCAACATTTGAACGTTCTTCTTCGTGTTCGGCTCTAATATTTTTAAAGTAAGCCAACGGTGTTTTAAAAGGTTCTATTGGTTCAGGATGCAATATTGTTTTCATATAATCTTTTATTTCGTTTTCAGATAATTCATTAGCGTTTATATGTTCAATTGCTTTTGCAAACCACTTATTAGGCTTATATCCTAAATCTATTAATGTTTTTCCTGTTATTTTCATAATTCAAATTTAATATTTCTTACTCTTATGTGTTTACCTTTCTTCGGCAGGCACGCCCTTTTTTCCAATCACATCGCACAACACCTTATATAATTCAGTTTCCGCAAAAGCTACAACCAAAATCATATACGTGTAACGTTGCCAGTAATTACCAAAAAATGAATAACATTTCTAAAATATACCTACTATTGGGTACTTACACAAACGTTACTAAAACATAAATTTGCATTATACTTTTATAAAAAAACAGTTAATTATGAAACCTATTCTATTATTTATAACTCTATTTACACTGTCTAATGTGTACGATCAATTTATTGAAAAACCGAAAAATAATTGTGGTGGTGTAAAACCAGACGGTTTAGTTTCTTGGTGTCACAATCCAGAAGATACATTTTATGACTAGTGCGGATGCAACTGGGAAAAAGAAATGAAAAAATATCAAGACCAAATTTCAATCATAAAAAGAGACATAGACAACAAGTTTTACATTCATAACTCCAAACTGATTTTATCAAATAATGATGCATGTTAGCACAACGACGACACTTAACAGCAACTTTGTCTCTTTCTATTTAAAATGTAAACGACAAGCGTCTTCATTCTCGAAATGGGCTGTAAAACTGAAGATATTCATAACTTATTTTAACCTAAGATTATTAGGCTTTTTTTATAAGTATGATTGTTTAGGGATATTCAAAAAAAGAATTTACTTTTTTGTAAAACCTACAGTATGAGTTTCATTATTCAACTTAAATTCTATTATGTAGTTTCCTTTTTTTAGAGAACTAATATTTGTTACCTTGTTTAAGTTATTTACAGAAGTTACTTTTTTTCCTTTTGTGTTATATATCGTAAACTTATTTATAGGAAAAGTTGTAGTGGATTCTGATAGTGTATTTTCTTTTTTTGTATTCGCATATATTTGCAATTTACTTAATAAAAAAGCTTTAATTTTTCCTGTAGTATTATAATTTCCAATATCATCTACTGTATCTACTAAATATTCTTCCCATTCATCATTTATATTAAAATTAGAATTTGGTTTTTGTATACCTATTTTTCTTCTTAATGTTTTGTCTTTAGCAAAATGATAAATGTTATTGTATTTACCTATAATATCTATTAAAACATTATTTTTAAATAATCCTAAAGGATCATTTCCGTTAAAATCCATGATGTCACTTAAAGCAGTAGAAAGCATAAAATCTGCCTCTTCTATTAACTTATCATTTGTAGTTTGTTCGTTTATAATTACGTACACCTCTCCAGGATTAAGAGTTCCTGATAATTGAAGAGAGCTTTCCCATTTTTTTCCTTTAAGCCCTCCGTTTAATTGTTTTTTTATAGAATATTGTCCCAAATCTATTGGATTATCAGTTGTGTTAGCTATTTCAAGCGCTTTGTTATTATCAGAACCTTCTATGTATTCAGAAAAAAATAAATCAGCAGTTCTATTATCAGAAGTAGTTGTGTTTTTTTTAGTAGCAGTATTAGTACTATCTTTTTCTATGAAAGAAAATTTAATATAATTAGTATCTAATATTTTAATTGTTTTATGAGCAGCTACAGTTCTAGAAATAATAGAAACTGATAGGAATAATGCTAGTAGAAGAAGTTTTTTCATTTTATTAGGCAAGTTTTTAATAAATGGTAGAATTGTTATAATTGTGTCGCAATTCTCTTTTTATGTTTACATTTATTTATGTTCGATTCTTTTATATATATGGTTGTTGATATATTGATTTAAGTTGGATTTAATAAAAACAAATTATAGGTGTTTTTATTTTTTTGATTATTATTTTCTAGCGTAAAATATAAAAAGAGAAAGCACCTGTTTACATAAAGTACAGGTGCTTTTATTATTTTAAATGATAAAAAGTAAGTTGAGTTTTTCAATGTAAAAATTTTTATTTGTTCTTTTTTAGAACATAAAATTTTTACATGATTTTTAAATTTTATGCTCTTTCAAGTAAAGCCATATAAAAACCGTCAAAGCCAGATATATGTGCAAATACTTCTTTATCTGAAACAAATTTAAAGTCTTTTCCTGACTCTGATGTTAAGAATTTGTCAACTTGATGTTTATTTTCTGAGGGCAAAATAGAGCATGTAGCATACACCATTTTTCCTCCTGGTTTTACCATTTTAGAATATTGTTGTAAAACATCTTGCTGAACTTGTTTGATGTTTTCAATAAATTCTGGTTGTAATTTCCATTTAGAATCTGGATTTCTGCGGATTACACCTAAACCAGAACAAGGAGCATCAATTAATACTCTATCTGCTTTACCGTGTAATTTTTTAATTGGTTTAGTAGAATCAATAACTCTTAAACTAATATTATGTGCTTTGTTTCTTTTGGCTCTAACTTTTAATTTACGAAGTTTACTTTCGTAAATATCCATTGCTATAATCTGACCTTTATTTTGCATTAAAGCAGATAAATGCAAAGTTTTACCACCAGCACCCGCACAAGTATCTACAACTTTCATACCTGGTTGCACATCTAAATAAGCAGCAACAAGTTGCGAAGAAGCATCTTGAACTTCAAAATAACCATTATGAAAAGCTTCTGTTTTAAACACATTGGCTCTTTCTTCTAACACTAAAGCATCTGGATGATGCGGAACAAATTGTGTAAGTATATTTTCTGTACGTAATTTTTTTTGAAGTATTTCTTTAGAAATATTTAATGTATTGGTTCTTAAAATTACGTTTGCTTGTTTGTTTAAAGCAGCAATTTCTTTTGTCCATAAATCTTCACCCAATTCTTCTACGCACATTTCATCCATCCAATCTGGTATAGATTCTCTAAATTTTCTAGTTTTAGATAATTCTGCAAATCTCCCCTTAATTCTTCGCTCAGGTACGTTTCCTATTTGGTTCCAATCTGGTAAAGGAATTCCTCTTAAAATACACCATACAGAAAAAAGTCTCCAAATATTATCTCTATCAAAAGGAACTTTTACTTCCGCTATTTCGGCATACAATCTATTCCATCTAACAATGTCATATATTGTTTCGGCAACAAATTTTCTATCTCTGGCTCCCCAGCGTTTATCTCTTTTTAGGGCTTTTTCTACAGCTTTATCTGCATAAACACCCTCATTAAATATATCTCTAATACTATCTATTACTGCAAAAGTTAAATTTCTGTGTAATCTCATTTTTCTTATATAATAATTTGTAAATGTACAAAAACTAAGTTGCGCAGTCTTGTTTTTATTTTAACTTAAATTTAAAAGATTATCACCAATAAAAAAGCGACCATTAAGGTCGCTTTTTTAAATTGTATAAACTGATGTTTATTTACTGAATAATTATTTTTTTAGAAATATCACCTTTGTTGGTACTTAATTTTACAATATAAACCCCTGCAGGTATTTTATTATTTAAACTTAGCTCTAAAGTTTGTAATTGCTCATTAATAAACCAACTAGAAATAGTATTACCAAGAATGGAGTATATCTCTACTTTATTTATTGTAATATCGTCTTGCTTTTTAATTATTAAAGATTTACTATTATTATTTGTGTAAATAAGTGTTGAGTTATTTAAAACATTATTTTTAGTTGATAAAACATTAATGTTGTTAAAAGTTAATACAAAACGGTCTGTGTAAGTACCTGCTTCTAAATTTATAGTGGCTTTATCGTTTATGATAGGATAAGAAACCCCCGTAACTTTATCAGTAATATAAACATTACCACCTACGTTTTTCATTTCATCAATAGAAATTTTAATTTGACCAGAGTAATCTAATTTAATTTCTAAAGGTACTTCTAAATCATTAGAAATTTGTTGTACCCCTGTAATAATATATTTGCTACTACTATTTGGAAACTTCCAATAAAAATCACTGTTAGCAATGTCAAATATTTCAGCATCATAACCTGTATCGTAACCAAAAGATTGGAAAGGACCAAAAGAGATACCTATTTGCCTGTGGTAATTACTGTTGTCAGTAATATCTCTAAAGTCCATACCTAATTTTATAACAGCCAATTTATCATTAGTACTTTTTTTGTTAGTATTATTTTTAAAGAAAACAGATTGAGCACCTTCATTTATGTATTCTCTTTGACTATTATCAAAAGTAACAGTCCCTCCAGAAGAATTACCTTGAATAAAGAAACCTTGTCCTATAGGAATATATGGTAATGGTTCTGTATATGTAAATTCATTTCCACCAAGATTAGGTGCACATGTTATTTGCCCATCATCATTAAGATTTAAAAAGTCAATATCTATTTGTGTAGTATTTGTGGTTTTTAGAGTAATATTACTACCTACTACAATACAACGTACAATTTCAGCAATATTAAAAGTTCCAGAAGTTGCAGGTAATACATAGTCTATAGGTTGTCTGTCGTTTTCTAAAATAGTAATGGATTTTGGAACATTGGTTTTATACCTTATTCTAAGGGTATCTACACCTGATGAAATATTTTTAAAAGTGATAGAATCATTTACTTGATTAAATCTAATAACATCAATATTAGAAACACCATCATTATCTAACACAGTTTCTAAGCTACCTTCTACTAAACTTAAATCAGCTTCAGCTTGTAAAGTCTCATTAACTCCTACAGGACCACCTATAGGACCTCTAGCAGTTACACCCATTGCAATATTTCTTGTTGCATAGCCACCAATGTAACCAGCAAAGTTATGACCACTAGTATCACCAGAATCGTCTGTTTCTCCTACATGTTCCCAAAAATATAGAATACCTGTTGTTGATGCTGTATTGTCTTCTATAAATTCTTTTACACTTATGGCAGAAGCATATGGGTTTGCTACCAAATAAGACTCGTTTTGCCCTACAGTTGAATTCAAAGTTCCATCTTTTGGGGTTCCTAAATAAGTGTAATTTTGTGCTCTACCCGGACCTTTAAAAATAAAACCATCAGTATTTGGTAGAGTACCCGTGCTAAATTTTTGTATCCAATTAGCTCTGTTACCATCTGCAGCTGCAAATGTATAAATCCAGTATTCTGCTAACGAGATAGGGTCAGATGTATTTCCATCAAAACCACCAATCCAATTAATGTCTTTAGCAATATCTGTATTGATAACACCTGTAAAGTTGGTAGGTGTTGTACCATCTTTTAACACATCAGCAACGGTATATGTAGTAGCTCCAACACCTGTTTGTACAGGTGAACCTATATAATTATATCTATATAAACTAGGTACTGTAGAGTTTTGATCTACGAGTAGCCTTCCTGTACCAGTTACTAAACTAGCGTTCTCATGAGTTTGAATTAATTGAGCATCACTATTACCACTAGGGTTTATTAGTCTGATATCTCCATTTAATACAACATCATTGGTTACTACTAGTAGATTATCAGTAATTCCTAATTTACGATTCGCATTTACAGTTAATCTACGGGCACTTAATCTATTTATTGTATGATTATAGTCCTGATCAATAATTACAAAACGAGATCTATCAGGAATTCCATTATTCCAATTACCAGACGTTCTTATAGTTACATTAATTCTATGTAATCCTAATAGTGTATTTGCATCATTATTAGAATTAATAATTTCAGAAGTTAAAGGAGCGTGTGGATGTCTACCTGCATTCGCGTCTGACGACTCTGTAAATGTAGCAATTGCATCATCTATAAATACAACCCATTCTGATGGAGTGTACGTTATATTAGGTACTAATGTTTCATCAATACGTACCAAAGAAGTATTATTTTCAAATTCTGACACCACATCAAATCTATTTGACCATGAAGTACTATCACCAGTACTTGCTACTGTTATAATATCATTTCCATCAGCAATATCTGTTAAATCATTATTTGTAAAAATAATTGCAGCAGCGGTAGGGGCAGCAGCAGTAGTATTTGTTATGGTATTAGTATCATTAGTAAATAATACTGATTGTCCAGGTAAAATAGCTGTGCCTATATTAAATGTAGCATCAGGAGTAACTCCAGTTTGATCACCAGATGTATCTTTATACAATTGCACATGAATAGTATTTGCTGCTACCGTATTTGTATCACTAGTATTGGTAATTTCTATCCAACGCTCAGTACCAAATTGGTACACTTGCGTAATCATTATAGTATTAATTAATGATATATCTCTATAATCAAGATCACCTGCACCAGGATTAAAATTATCATTAGCATCGTTAAAGGCATCTTCTAAAGAGGTAACATCTGTAATAGTATCTCCATTACCACGACCGTCATTTACAACAAACCCTAGATTATCATCAAAAATATCGTTTATACCGTCATTATCAGCATCCGCATTAATATCTATAATCGTATTATTTAAGTTATCTCCATTTTCAGCAATATCTAAAACTCCATCATTATCAGAGTCTGTATCGAGATAATCAGGAATTGTATCATTTGTGCTATCAGTATTTACAGGATTTATTCCAATATTACCATCTATTTCATAATTATCATCAACCCCATTATTGTTAACATCTGTAATTTCTATACCTACACCACTAGGAGCTATATAGCCAATAGATGTTTGTGACTCTATGTTATCAGGAATTCCATCATTGTCTGAGTCTAAGTCTAGAGAATCAGGAATTCCATCACCATCTCTGTCTGCAATACAAGTAGCAGTAACACTATTTTGAAAAGAAATATCATCTAGTCTCACTCTACCAGCAGGATCTGTATTTTGTTCATCATACAAATAGAATCTAAAGAAATATTCTGTTCCTCCAGTTAAAGTAATTCTGTTAAAACCATTATTAAAACTCACAAAACCATTAGGAGCTTCCATATTACCAATTTGTAAATCTTGATATAACAGGATTGGG
>CALHCK010000180.1 GCA_937936695.1 uncultured Polaribacter sp. | reverse complement strand
GTTTTAGGTATTTTATTGTTTACCTGAGCTTCGCCTGTTAATGGGTTTAAGTATCCAGAAGTGCCATTGTAAGTTTGTAATAAGCTCATTAAAGAGCTTTTTACGGAGGCATGTTTGTAAGTTAGTTGCGGGTAATCTTTTGCTAAATTATTATAACCTAATAAAGCTTTGTTGTAAATTTCTTTTTCAGAATATGGGTTTACAACCCTTACCGTATCATTATTTGTTATTTTTTTATGATAAAAATTAAGTTCTTTAATAATGAGCTTTGTTGTTTTTTCTAGTTGTGCTGTTGTATATTTTTTTTGATGAAATTTTAAGTTTTTTGCTAAGGGTTCTCTGTAATAATTTAATCCCCAAAAAAGATAAAAACAACAATAAATAACAGACGCTACAGCTATTAAATGAATTGTTTTATGGGCTAAATGCTTAAATCTAGTTTTAATCAATTTTACAATAGATCTAATTATAGCAAAAATTCCAAAGGTTATTAATAGATCTCCTACAGAAAAAGGAATCCAGCCTAACATCACTCTAAAAAAAGAAGAAATATAAGGATATATACCATTAGAGTAATAACGTTCTACAAAACTAGGTTGATTTTCTACTAAACGTATTAAAAGTATTTGAACAGGCAAAAAAATAGCCAGTGTAATATGAATTTTATTCCATTTCATATTTGTAAAAATAAGCAATCAATTGATAAGTTTACTGGTTATTAACATGATAATAACATTTTTGTTTACAATATTTGTTTACAAATTAAAGTTATTTTTTAGAAACTACATTCAACCTAAAAAAGTACATTTGTATTCATGGAAAAAACGACTCCTGTTTCAGGTAAAAAAATAGATAAATCAAGATTAATAAATCTTGAGAAAGGAAAAATTCCACCTCAAGCATCAGAGCTAGAAGAAGCTGTTTTAGGAGCAATGATGATTGATAAAAAAGGAATTGATGATGTTATTGATATTTTAAGTGCAGAGGCTTTTTACGATAGTAAACATCAAGAAATATATGCTGCTATTTATGAATTATTTCAAAATTCTGAGCCTATAGATTTACTAACAGTATCTAACTTACTTAAAAAAAATGGAAAACTAGAGTTTGTTGGTGGCGATTTCTTTTTAATTCGTTTAACCCAAAAAGTAGCTTCTTCTGCGCACATAGAGTTTCATGCCAGAATTATTTTACAAAAATACATTCAGAGAAGACTTATTTCTATTTCTAGTGAGATAATAGAAAGCGCTTATGATGATGGTGCAGATGTATTTGATTTATTAGATGAAGCCGAGGGTAAATTATTTGAAGTTACACAAGGAAACTTAAAAAAGAGTTCTGAAGATGCGGGGTCTTTAGTAAAGCAAGCTTTAAGAAAGATACAAGAGATTGGTAATCAAGAAGGAATGTCTGGTTTAGCAACAGGGTTTACAAAACTAGATGCTTTAACCTCTGGTTGGCAACCATCAGATTTAGTAATTATTGCGGCACGTCCTGGTATGGGTAAAACAGCATTTGTAATTTCTATGGCAAAAAACATGGCTATAGATTTTAATCATGGAGTTGCTGTTTTTTCTTTAGAAATGTCTTCTGTACAGTTAATAACCCGTATGATTTCTTCGGAAACAGGATTAACATCAGAAAAACTAAGAAAAGGAAATTTAGAACCTCATGAGTGGGAGCAACTAAATGTAAAGGTTAAACGTTTATCGGATGCTCCAATTTTTATTGATGATACACCTTCGTTATCTATCTTTGATTTAAGAGCAAAAGCAAGAAGATTAGTTTCTCAGCACAATGTTAGAATATTAGTAATTGACTATCTGCAGTTAATGACGGCAGGAGGTAAGGCCGGAGGAAATAGAGAGCAAGAAATATCTATGATTTCTAGAAACTTAAAAGCATTAGCTAAAGAATTATCTGTTCCTGTTATCGCGCTGTCTCAATTATCAAGAGCCGTAGAAACTCGTGGAGGTAGTAAAAGACCTTTATTATCTGATTTACGTGAATCTGGAGCAATTGAACAAGATGCCGATATTGTAAGTTTTATTTTTAGACCAGAGTACTACGGAATGACTGAATGGGATGATGATGATCATTCTCCATGTGAAGGTCAGGGAGAGTTTATTGTAGCTAAACACAGAAATGGTGGTTTAGATAATATTCGTTTAAAGTTTACAGGGCATTTAGCTAAGTTTTCTGATTTAGAAGAAGGTTTTAGTAGTGAATTCCAATCTTCTATGAATGCAGATTTCCCTGAAGAAGATCCGTTTGCTGGCCAAGGAGGTATAGATCCTAAGGATGCTTTTGGAGGTGATGATGATGAAATGCCATTTTAATTTCCTACTTTTATGGTATGGATGAGAAAAAGAACAGTTTAAAAAAATGGATTTTTAAAAATGGCTATCCATTTGAAATGAAAGTAGCTAGTTTGTTTCAAGAAAAAGGTTTTAACCTTACTCAATCGATTCTTTATAAAGACAATGATTTAAATAAATATAGAGAATTAGATATTATAGCCTATTATGGTAAACTAGTTAATGGAGTTTCTTTTAACTTTTCTTTTGTAATAGAATGCAAGAAATCCATAGATAAACCATGGTTAGTTTTTAAAAATGATAATTTAATTAATTCTAAATTAAATCGTTTTAAACCTTTTGCAACAAAAAATGCAGAATTACTTATAGACAATATAGGGAAGAGTAAAGATTATGAATTAAATTATTTATTCCCTGAAACAAATAATTCAGGTTATAATGTTGTAATTGCTTACAAGGATAAAAGTGATTTAGCTTATAGTTCTTCTCTGAGTTTATTAAAAGCCTGTGGATATATTAGAGATAAATTTAACAAATCAAAATTAAAGCAATGTAATTTTTACAATCCTTTAATTATTATTGAAGGAGATTTGTATGATGTAAAATTCAATGGTAGTGAAGAGGTTGATTTCGATTTAGTTGATTCATCTAGTTTTATGAATACTAAAATTTTAAATGATGAAGATTCATCTGTAATTACTATTGCTTCATCAAAAAATCTAGATAAATTTATAGATGAATTAAAGAAAAATATTGACTTTTTTTTTCAAAAAAACGAAAAAGATATAGAAGAAATATCATTATCAAATCCGACTAGTAATTCTAATGTAAACAAGTTTAAATTTTAATGAAAAAAATTATAACGCTATTACTTTTTATTTTTGTGTCAAACTCTATTTGTGCATCTTTTATTTATGTGCCCATGAGTCATGATAATCAGAAAAACCATTTAAAAGCATACGGAATTGTGTACTTTGGATTAGAAGCTGGTTTAAAATCTAAATGGTTGTTAAATTATGATGGAGGTGCATTTTTAATAGAAAATAACAAAATTGTAGAAAACGAGTGTAAAGTTAGAGGAGTTACTTATCAAGTTATATCAGATGCAAAATCAAAGTTAATTTTACAAGAAATAGCATCGCCTTCTTCTAATCAAGAAGCTGTAACTTTAGAAAAAGCACCCAAAATAGCAGTATATTCACCAAAAGATAAAATGCCTTGGGATGATGCAGTAACTATGGTGTTAACTTATGCAGAAATTCCTTTTGATGTTATTTATGATAAAGAAGTTTTATCTGATAAACTTCTTATTTATGAGTGGTTACATTTGCATCATGAAGATTTTACAGGTCAGTACGGGCGTTTTTATGGCTCTTTTAGAACAGCACCTTGGTATATTAACGGAAAAATAAGAGCAGAAAAACAAGCTAAAGAGTTGGGATATAATAAAGTTTCTCAACAAAAATTAGATGTTTCAAAAAAAATACGCGATTATGTAATTGGAGGTGGTTTTATGTTTGCGATGTGTTCTGCTACCGATAGTTTTGATATTGCTTTATCTGCCGAAGGAATAGATATTGCAGAGAGTATGTTTGATGGAGACCCGTCTGAACCAAATTATCAATCTAAAATTAATTACAATAAAACACTTGCTTTTAAAGATTTTCAATTGATAAAGAACCCTACAACTTATGAGTTTTCTACTATTGATATGACCAGAAAAAGAAAAATACCTAAAACATCAGATTATTTTTCTTTAGTAGAATTTTCTGCAAAATGGGACCCTGTTCCAACAATGTTAACTCAAAATCATACTACTTTGGTAAAAGGTTTTATGGGGCAAACTACTTCTTTTGATAGAAATACAGTAAAATCTAATGTTTTGGTTTTAGGAGAAAATAAAACAAATAGAGAAGCTCGTTATATACATGGTACAAAAGGTAAAGGAATGTTTACTTTTTATGGAGGACACGATCCTGAAGATTATACACATAGAGTAGGAGACCCTAAAACCGAATTAGATTTACACCCAACATCTCCAGGATATCGTTTAATTTTAAATAATGTATTATTTCCTGCAGCTAAAAAGAAGAAACAAAAAACATAATTTTTAAATTTATAAAATAAATAATTAATAATCGTTAAACAAATTCAATCTCTTTTGTATTTTTGTGAACGATAAAATAAACAACATAATGCCAACAACACAACAATTACAAGATTTTACCCAACAGGTTCGTAGAGATATATTAAGAATGGTACACAAAGTAAATTCTGGTCACCCAGGAGGTTCTTTAGGATGTGCAGAATTTATTACTTGTTTATACCAAGAAGTAATGGAGTATTCTACAGATTTTACTATGGATGGAAATAATGAGGATTTATTCTTTTTATCTAATGGGCATATTTCTCCAGTTTTATATAGTGTTTTAGCACATAGTGGATTTTTTCCTGTATCTGAATTAGCTACTTTTAGATTGTTAGATTCTCGTTTACAAGGGCACCCAACAACTCATGAAGGATTACCTGGAGTAAGAATTGCTTCTGGATCTTTAGGTCAAGGAATGTCTGTTGCTTTAGGTACAGCGCAAGCTAAAAAATTAAACGGAGACAATAAAATTGTATATACATTACATGGTGATGGAGAATTACAAGAAGGGCAAAACTGGGAAGCTATTATGTATGCATCTGCAAAGAAAGTAGATAATATAATTGCAACTATTGATTTAAATGGTAAGCAAATTGATGGTTCTACAGACGATGTATTACCTATGGGAAGTATTCAGGCTAAATTTGAAGCTTTTGGTTGGGACGTTTTAGAAGTAAAAAAAGGAAATGATATTGATGCAATTTTAGCTGGTTTAGCAGAAGCAAAAGCTTTAACAGGTAAAGGAAAACCAGTTTGCATTTTATTATATACAGAAATGGGTAATGGAGTAGATTACATGATGCATACTCATGCATGGCATGGTAAAGCACCTAACGATGAGCAGCTAGAAAACGCTTTAGCACAAAATCCTGCTACTTTAGGAGATTACTAAATAATAGCAAAATTTAAGATATTAAAAAGAGTTTTTCATTTCTATGAAAAACTCTTTTTTTTGTGATTTTATTTAGATTTAAAATGTAAGAATAAACTTATATTTACATCTAATGTATTTTACAGACTAATTTTAATAAGTAAAAATTAAATGAAAATAGGTATTGTTTGTTACCCAACATTTGGAGGAAGTGGAGTAGTTGCTACAGAGTTAGGAATGGCGTTAGCCGATAAAAATCACGAAGTACATTTTATTACTTACAACCAGCCAGTTAGACTAGATTTTATATCGCATAATTTACATTTTCATCAAGTACTTTTAGAAGAATATCCTTTGTTTGAATACCAACCTTACGAATTAGCATTGTCTAGTAAAATGGTTGAGGTTGTAGAAAAACATGAGTTAGAAGTATTGCATGTACACTATGCTATTCCGCACGCATATGCTGCATTTATGGCAAAACAAATGTTAAAAGAAAAAGGAATTCCTGTTAAAGTAGTAACAACTTTACATGGTACAGATATTACTTTAGTGGGTAGTCATCCTACTTATAAAACAGCTGTAGAGTTTAGTATTAATAATTCTGATGTTGTTACAGCGGTATCTAATGATTTAAAAAATACTACAAATAGGCTTTTTAATATTGATAAAGATATACAGGTTATTTACAATTTTATAGATGTAGATAAGTACGATAAATCTCATAAGAAAGAATGTAAAAGAGCAGCAATTGCGTTGCCAAACGAACGTATTTTAACGCATGTTAGTAATTTTAGACCTGTAAAAAGGGTAGAAGATGTAGTAAAAGTATTTTATGAGGTTAATAAAAAAATACCCTCTAAACTTTTATTAGTTGGTGATGGCCCAGAAAGGGTAAAAGCAGAAAGTTTGGTAAATGAATTAAAATTATCTGAACATGTAATATTTTTAGGGAATAGTTCTGAAGTACCAAAAATTTTATGCTATACAGATATTTTTTTATTACCATCTCAAACAGAAAGTTTTGGGTTGGCAGCTTTAGAGGCTATGGCTGCTAAAACAGCAGTAATATCTACTAATACAGGTGGTTTGCCAGAAGTAAATATACACGGAGTTACAGGGTATTTAAGTGATTTAGGAGATGTTAAGGATATGGCAAATAATGCTATTAAAATATTGCAAAATGAAGAAACCTTAGAAAGTTTTAAAAACAATGCAAGAGACCATGCAAGACGTTTTTCTTTAGGGAATATTTTACCTGTTTATGAAGATATTTACAAATCGTGTTATAAAAATAAGGTTTAAAAATCATATAAATTTTTTAAAGCTTATACATATTATAAAAAATAAAATCCAAGATTTGATTATTAATCAAATCTTGGATTTTTTATGTAAATTAAGTTTTTGAATAACTAAACTAAAAACTCTTAAAGATTGTTTTCAGTTTATTAAAAACTACTTCACTTCTACAGCAAAAGAAACATCAATATCAGTATCAGTACCTTCTGCTGAACCAAAACCACCTTCATCACTTATTGCTGGTGATTCGTGGAAAAGATTAATTGTAATACTTCCATTTTCAGCATTTGGTCCTGCAGTCCAAATAGTTTTTACACCTAATTTGTTTTCATCAGAACGCATATTGTCATCAGAAGCTCTTCTCATAGTAAAACTTAAACCAGTTTGGCTATATACAAAGAAATGAGCATCAATACTAGCTTGGTCAGCTAAAATATCTTCATCTAAAAAGTCTTCTTCTTCATTAAATAAAGCTATTTCTGCGTTGTAAGTTTGTTCTACCTTAAAAGTACCTTCTACATTTTGTTCGTTTTCAGTAACAATTTCATCTCCATTTTCATCATTCCAAGTTAAAACTACTGTATCAGAATCATCTGCAGCATTGGTATAAGTAAGTACTACTCTTGTAATTGTTTCTTCTTCTTCTACTGGTTTTAAACTTTCCATTTCATCATCATTAGTACATGATGCTAACATAGAAACAGCTAAAGCTGCCATTGTAAAAAATTTCATTGTTTTCATTGTTTTCATTGTTTTTAAAGTTAAAAAATTCATATTTATGGTTGTTGTTTATGATTAATAATTGAATTGTAATTGTAGTTTAAAATTTCGTCCTAATTCATCACCAAAAAAGCGTAAACGATTTAAGTAATTTCGGTAACTTTTATTAAAAATATTCTGTATACTAAATTTAATATTAAAATCAGATTTTTTATTTAATGGCACTGTCACTTCGCTTTGAAAGTGTACTAAATGATATGCAGGAGGTGGAGATAAATCAACAAAAATATCCTCTCCGTTTGCAATAGGAACAGTAAAATTAAATTCATCAGGAAATTCGTTTTGTTCTAAAACTAGTTCTGACTGTAAACTAGCTGAAAAATTATTCCATTTAGAATTTGTATAATTTATATTGTTAGTAGTATTAAAAGCGGGAATATCTATTAAAGGTAAATTTGCTAATTTATCTTTACCTTTAATAAAAGAAGATTTATGATGTACATACCAATTTTTGTTAATAGTGTATTTTGCACTTAAATCTACCCCAAAAAAAGAAGCATCGGTTTGTATATAATTCCATGCCGGAAAAGGCCCTCTAATTAAAGGTATTATTCCTAACGGACTAGGTACAATGTATATAAAGTTATTTATAAAATTGTAATAAGTATCTGTTTGTATGCTTAATTTAGAATTATTAAATGAGTAAGAAGCAGAAACTCTATTAGAAGTTTCTTTTGTAATGCTAAGGTCACCTATTTCTATTCTTGCTGCAGAATGATGCAAACCGTCACTAAATAATTCTGATGGGTTAGGGGGTCTGCTTGCTAACGCGTAATTTAAAATAAAAGAGTTTTTTTCGTTAATAGTATACTTTAAACCAGCAGATGCAGATGGGTTATGAAAGTTTAATATAGGATTAGTTAAAACATCGTTTCTAAAAGTATTAATAACTAAATCTGGAAATAATTTATCGTATTGTCTACTTTCCCAAAAAGAGGTTTTGTAAAATTTTAAAGCATCAATTTTAGTATAATCATAACGTAAACCAATATCTAAAATTAAATTATCTATTTCAGACCACTCAAAAGTTATATAACTTCCAAAATCATATTTTTTATAATCTGGTATTAAACGTCTTACACCTGTATCTGGGTTAGGAAAATTATCTTGAAATCTTCCTAAAACACCAAAGTTTAACTTATAATTTAAATTTTTATCAATATTGATATCAGAAGATAAGGTATGCGTTTTTAATAATAAATCTATAGCAGGTATTACACTTCTGCCTCCCCTGCGAATATCAAACTCTAATCGTTTATTATTTTGATAATCGTATTGTAGGTTTATTTTACCAAAGTTTTTAATTCTTTTGTAATATTTAGTTTTTATAAGATGATGAGTAATATCTTGTTTAGGTTGAGAAATATCAAAACTAAAATCGTTAATAAATAATGGTCTTGGTGCGTTAATTGCCGTGGCTAAATTTTTAAGATTACCTATATGAGCAGCTCTTAAAATACCTATTTCATTATTTATAAAACTATAAAATGTTTCAAAACCAGATTTAAATCTATTTTTCCCAAACCTAACAGAAACTGCTTTTGACTCTGTACCTGTGTTTGTTAAATTATAATCAGGAGCATTAAAATCTCCATTCTTTTTAAAAGCCCCTTGTATTTTTCCAAACCACCCAGACTTATAATTTTTATTTAAAGATGAAGATATATGATTACCAATTCCGTTAGACTGAAAACCTGTAATTGTTTTGCCGTACAAGGTATCTTTGTGTATTACTTTTTCTGGTTTTAAAACAATTACACCACCAATAGCATCACCTCCATAAGCCAAAGCTGCCGCACCTTTTATAACAGATATTTGATTTGCGCTATTAATATCAATATTAGGAGCATGTTCTATACCCCATTCTTGATCTTGCAAACGCACTCCGTTATTTATGGTTATAATTCTACTACTGTGCATGCCATTTATAATTGGTTTTACAACAGTAGTACCAGTATTAATAGAGGATACACCAGGTACTTCTTTTAAAGCATCTCCTAAGCTTAAACTACTATACTTTTCTATAGTACCACTTTTTATAATAGATTCTTGTCCTGTATTTGTTTCTTTTTTTATGTTAGATGTAACGGTAACTTCATTTAATTGCTCTAAATGATGTTCCATATAAATATATTTATAAGAATTTTTACTTACGTCTACAGTAATTGTCTTGGGTTCACAAGCAATATGTTTAATAGTAATAACTACTTTTTCTTTACAAAGATTATTTAATGTAAAATATCCATTAAAATTCGTTGTAGCGTATTTAGTAGAGTTATTTATCTGTAATGTAGCTCCAAAAATAGGAGTATTGTCATGAAAATCGGTTACTTTACCCTCTAGGGTATAAGTGCAGCCTTGTGCATTTGTATTGTAAAAAAATAAAAATGTACAAACAAGGCTAAAAAATAATTTCATTTTTTTTAGCTTTTCTTTAATAAATTAAGTTCTATTTTTAATTTAGGAAAGAGAGGGTGGACCTCGTAAAGAAAAAGATAATGGTTGGTAATTTTTTAAGAAACTGTAATTTACAGTAATAATATTAGTAACTTTTTGAGCAACTATTATTTCTTTTGTAAAAACTTTAAGAAAAGGAGTACTTAATTTAATTAAGTGCAAATCACAATCTACGTTATCATTTTTATGAAACTGCTTATCTACCTTAGACGTAAAATAAGATTGATTATCGCAGTGAAATGAATGTAACGAAAGATATACTGATGGTAATAAAAATATTACTAACAGTAGAAAACAGTTTATATGTTTTTTTAATGATTTGATTTGAATTTTCTTAATGACCGCAAATATACGTATTATTACTTAATTTTGTATATAGTTCCGTCTGTTTTAAATTTACTAAAACCAACCTTTGCAGAAAAATCGTAAGAATTTTCAGAAACATTTGTTATTTGAACATAAATAGCGTCTCTATCTAATTGTTTTTTAGGCGATTTAAGCTTTAAACTGTAAAAGAAGTTATTTTTCCATTTAATATACAAAGTATCTATATGTTTTACCCTTTTTATACCAGAAGCACTATCATTAGAAATATTTATAATTTTTTCATACTCTTCAATTTGAAGACTATCTACTCTTGTAATAATTGTTTTACTATATCCTTTACCAGCAGGAATTTCAAAAACACCTTTTTTAAAACGGTCTGAATTGTCTTTAATTTCAGATTTACAAGATGATATAAGAACCATAAGTAAAGAAAAAAGAAATACAAACATTCTTTTTGCTTTTGGTGCACTTAAAATGAAACTATCTTTTTTCTTTACAGTCATGGTTTTGTGTTAAGTTATATACCTGTATAATTTGCAGGTGTAATTGCTTTTAATTCTTCTTTAATCGCGTCAGACACTTCTAGAGTATCTATAAAATTAGCAATTGAATTTTGATTAATTTTTTCGTTCGTTCTAGTTAAACCTTTTAACGCTTCATAAGGGTTAGGGTAGGCTTCTCTTCTTAAAATAGTTTGAATAGCCTCTGCAACAACAGCCCAATTGTTTTCTAAATCTTGTTCAAACTTTTCTTTGTTTAACAATAATTTATTTAAACCTTTTAAAGTAGATGTAAAAGCAATAATTGTATGACCAAACGGTACACCAACATTACGTAATACTGTGCTATCTGTTAAATCTCTCTGTAAACGAGAAATTGGTAATTTTGCAGATAAATGTTCAAAAATAGCATTAGCTATTCCTAAATTACCTTCAGAATTTTCAAAATCTATAGGGTTTACTTTATGTGGCATTGCAGAAGAACCAACCTCTCCGGCTTTAATTTTTTGCTTAAAGTAATCCATAGAAACGTACGTCCAAAAATCTCTATCTAAATCTATGATAATTGTGTTAATACGTTTAAGAGTATCAAACAAAGCAGCCATATGATCGTAGTGCTCTATTTGAGTGGTAGGGAAAGAGTGGTGTAAACCTAACTTTTCTTGTACAAATTTATTTCCAAAAGCTTTCCAATCTGTAGTTGGGTAAGCTACTTTGTGAGCATTATAATTACCTGTAGCACCACCAAATTTAGCCGCACTTGGTATATCATTTAATAAATTAAATTGCTCTTTTAGTCTAGTAACAAAAACATCAATTTCTTTACCTAATCTTGTAGGAGAAGCTGGCTGACCATGAGTTCTTGCCAACATAGAAATGTCTTTCCATTCTATTACTAATTCTTCTAATTTAGCTAAAACCTCTAAATAACTTGGTACAAAAACATCATTCATTGCTTCTTTAATAGAAAGCGGAATAGCAGTATTGTTAATATCTTGAGAAGTTAAACCAAAATGAATAAATTCTTTATCTTTTTGTAAACCTAACGCATCAAATTTTTCTTTGATAAAGTATTCAACAGCTTTTACATCATGATTGGTTACTTTTTCAATATCCTTAATTTTTTGAGCATCTTCTGCCGTAAAATTTATGTATATGTTACGTAAATCATCAAACAAAGCAGTATTAAAATCTGCTAATTGTGGTAACGGAATTTCGCATAAAGCAATAAAATATTCTATTTCTACACGAACTCTATATTTTATTAAAGCTTCTTCTGAAAAGTAATTTGCTAAACTAGCTATTTTACCTCTGTAACGGCCATCTATAGGAGATATGGCATTTAATTGTGTTAAGTTCATTTTAATTTCTGTATATGAGCTACAAAAGTAGTCAATTTAACAGATTTATAAAGCGGATTTTTGTGATTTTTCTATCATTGCTAAAATGATGTTTCCTCTTGCTTTACAGCCTTTGCTTTCGTGAATGATTTTAGTTTCTATTAAGTGTTTTAATTCTGGATGAACCCATTTTTCATCCAATCCCCAATAGTATAAAAAATTCATACTATAAGCTCTAACAGCTATTTTTTGAGGAGTAATTAACCAATCAAACCCTGTTTCAATAAAACGTTGAATATGAGTGTTGGTTATTGCTTTTTTAACTTTACTGTTGTTTTTTGCATGATATTCTTCTGCCAATTGTGCGCATATTTTTGCACAGGGTCTAATAGCACTATCATACTTTACAGTGTTAATTTTCTCAGAAAAAAGATCTATGTAAGGTAAAATCCATGTTAAATGATGATGCGTACAAATCCATTCTAAAATCCAAGCAGCTTTAATAGAAAGTTTATCATCAATATTAAAAGTAATGAAAATCAGTGTTTTAAATAGTTTTTTGTCTTGTAATATAATATTTGCAACTTTTTGACGATTTTCTATTTTAGGGTTTTCCATTAAATGGAGTTGCTCAGTTAAGAAAAGTAGGTGTTTTTTTACCACTATTAATGTATATTTGTTCTAAAATTCTTTAATATGCTAAATATAAAAAGACTAATTTTTGTATGTGTAGTTTTTATTTGTTTTTTTTCAAGTAAAAATCTGTATTCTCAAGTAAACAAACTAGACGAGAACAACCAAAGAACAGGAGTTTGGGTTAAAAAATATGATAACGGTAATATTCGTTATAAGGGAGAGTTTAAAAACGGTAAAGAAATTGGTGTTTTTAAATTTTTTAGTATGGTATCTTCAGATTATCCTATCGTAAAAAAAACATATTCTAACGATTCTTTATTTGTTGAATTTTACACCATTAATGGAGTAAAAGAGTCTGAAGGATATATGATTGACAAAAAAAGAACTGGAATTTGGAAATACTTCTACCCAACAGGAAAGGTTATGTCTGAAGAGAATTATGTAAATGGTAAATTAGAGGGTGAGCAATTAGTATATTATCCTGATGGACAAGTGACTGAATTTGCTGTTTATAAAAATGGTTTGCTAGATGGTACTTTAAGTAAATATGCTAGTAACGGAGTTTTAATTGAAGAAGTAAATTATTTAGAAGGTAACGCACATGGTGTAGCAAAGTACTTTGAGCTAAATGGAGATTTAAAAGAAACCGGAACGTACAAACATGGTAAGCGTTTTGGAAAATGGGAGTATTATTTAGATGGAGAATTAGCCACAGAAGAAGATCTTAAAAAGAAGAAAAAGTTTGATAAAAGTACAGATATACAATTAGAAGAAAAATAAAATTAATTATCTATTGTATTTTTAACAAGAAAACTCTTTGCAAAAATTGTAATTTTGCAGCTTAAACTTAAAGAATGAAAAGAGTAGTTGTAGGTCTTTCTGGTGGTGTAGATTCTAGTGTTACAGCACATTTATTAAAAGAGCAAGGTTATGAAGTTATTGGGCTTTTTATGAAAAATTGGCACGATGATTCTGTAACTATTTCTAACGAATGCCCTTGGTTAGAAGATAGTAATGATGCTATGATAGTGGCAGAAAAATTAGGCATACCTTTTCAAGTAGTAGATTTAAGTGAGCAATACAAAGAGCGTATTGTAGATTATATGTTTGCAGAATACGCAAAAGGAAGAACACCAAACCCAGATGTGCTTTGTAACAGAGAAATAAAGTTTGATGTTTTTATGGACATTGCTTTAAAGTTGGGTGCAGATTATGTGGCTACAGGTCATTATTGTAGAAAAGACGAAGAAATAATAGATGGTAAACCTGTTTATAAATTATTAGCAGGAAAAGACATCAATAAAGATCAGTCTTATTTTTTATGTCAACTCTCTCAAGAACAATTAACAAAAGCATTATTTCCTATAGGTGAATTAACCAAACCAGAAGTTAGAGAAATAGCAAAAGAGGCAGATTTAATAACGGCAGAGAAAAAAGATTCTCAAGGTTTGTGCTTTATAGGTAAAGTGCGTTTGCCAGAATTTTTACAACAAAAATTACAACCAAAAGAGGGGGTAATTGTAACCATTTCGTCTGATTTTTATAGTTACACTAAAGAGTTGCCTAATTTTAAAAATAAAGAAGAAGAACTTACTTATTTATCTACAAAACACAAATACAATAAAGAAGATGGAAAAGTAGTGGGCAAACACCAAGGAGCTCATTATTTTACAAAAGGGCAGCGTAAAGGCCTAAATGTTGGAGGTACTAAAGAAGCATTGTATGTTATAGAAACAGATGTACATGAAAATGTTATTTATACAGGAGAAGGTAAAAGTCACCCAGGATTGTATAGAAATGTACTTTTTGTTTCTAATGAAGAAATGCATTGGATTAGAGAAGATTTGTTTTTAAAAGATGGCGAAACCATGCTTGTAGAAGCAAGAATTCGTTACAGACAAAAATTAGAAATAGCTACTTTATATAAAGTAAAATCTGGGTTGTTTGTAGCATTTAAAAATAAACAATCTGCTATACAAGAAGGTCAATTTGTAGCATGGTATCTTAATGAAGAGTTGTTAGGCTCTGGTGTTATTGCTTAAAGAATACATTTGGTATAAATTATGTATTTTTATATAAATATTTAATTTATGAAAAAGCTTGTTGTTCTATTTCTTTTTTTAACTCGCATAATTTGGTCTCAAACAGAAACAACTCATGATGCATGGTTGTTTTTAAATGATAAACCACAAGCATCAAGCTTTTTAGAAAACCCGTTATCTATGCTTTCTAAAAGGGCTTTAGACAGAAGATTAAAAAAATCTATAATTTTAGATGAAAAAGATGTACCTATTGATGCTACTTATTATTCAATAATAAAAAACACCCCACAAATTGTAATTTTAGGAAAGTCTAAATGGTTAAATGCGATTCATGTACAAGGTACAGAAGCAAATTTAAATCAATTAGTTACCAATCTATCGTTTGTAAAAAATATAGAATATGCAGACAAAAGATTAAATATTAAACTAAAACAGAAAACAAAGAAACTACCACAAAATCATTTACATAAATTAAAAAACAATGTTGTAGATTTTAATTATGGAGCTGCTGAAAACCAAATTAAAATGTTGGCAGGAGATTATCTTCATAAACAAGGTTTAACAGGCAGTAATCAAATAATAGCTGTTATCGATGCTGGTTTTCCTAATGTAGATAAATTAGAAGGTTTTAAGAGAATTAGAGATAATAATCAAATTTTAGGAGGTTATAATTTTGCAGATAGAAATTCTAATTTTTACACTAGAAATAGTCACGGAACATTAGTGTTATCTACAATTGCAGGTTATATAAAAGATCAATTTGTTGGTACTGCTCCTGATGCTAAATTTTATTTATTTATAACAGAAATAGCAGAAAGCGAGACAGTACTAGAAGAAACTTTATGGGTAGAAGCAGCTGAAAGAGCTGATAGTTTAGGGGTAGATGTTTTAAATACTTCTTTAGGGTATACTACTTTTGATAACTCAAATCATGATTATTCTTATAGTGATATGGATGGAAAAACCACTTTTATATCTAGAGGAGCCGAAATTGCAAGTTCTAGGGGAATGTTGGTTGTAAACTCTGCAGGTAACAGTGGTAGCAGTCCTTGGAAATACATTGGGGCACCAGCAGATGCAACATCTGTAATAAGTGTAGGAGCAGTAGATGCTTTAAAAAATATAGCTAATTTTAGTTCTTTTGGACCTTCTTTTGATGGAAGATTAAAACCAGAAATTGTTGCCCAAGGATTAAATACTTCTTTAATAGGTTCTACTAGCGGAAGTGTAATAGCTGCAAGCGGAACTTCTTTTTCTGGACCAGTTATGGCAGGTTTATTGGCTTGTTTAAATGGATATGAATCTCTTTCTGAGCAATCTGAAACCATGAATTCTAATGAACTTTTAAAAATGGCTGTATTTAAATCTTCAGATCGGTATTTAAATCCTGATAACAGGTTTGGTTATGGTATTCCTAATTTTGAAATAGCTTTGAATAATTATACCACAAGTTTATCTGTAAAAAATACTAAAACACAACAGCTAAACATCTATCCAAATCCTGTTAATAATAAGTTAAACATATCTGCTGATTTTAGAAATGCCATAGAAGAAATGAAAATTCAAATTTTTACACTTCAAGGGAAAAATGTATATGAACAAAGTTTATCAACTTTAAAAAATATTGATGTTTCTTTTTTGTCTAGTGGTATGTATCTATTAAAAGTTACAAGTAATAGAAAACAACAAGTTTCTAAGTTTATAAAAAATTAATGAAGAATTCTATTACAGAATTATTTAACATACAATATCCTATTATACAAGGAGGTATGGTATGGGTATCTGGTTGGAAATTAGCTTCCGCAGTTTCTAATGCAGGTGGTTTGGGGTTAATTGGTGCAGGCTCTATGCACCCGTCAACATTACAAGAGCATATAAAAAAATGTAAAAACGCAACTAATAAACCTTTTGGAGTAAATGTGCCTTTGCTATACCCTGAAATTGATAAGATTATGCAGATTATTGTTGATGAAGGTATAAAAATAGTTTTTACTTCTGCAGGAAACCCCAATACTTGGACGTCTTTTTTAAAGAAAAAAAGCATTACAGTTGTTCATGTTGTAAGCTCTGTTAAATTTGCTTTAAAGGCTGAAAAAGCTGGTGTAGATGCTATTGTTTGCGAAGGTTTTGAAGCAGGTGGGCATAACGGACGTGAAGAAACTACCACTTTTACGTTAATACCTATGGTTAAAAAGGAAGTTAAAATTCCTGTGATAGCAGCTGGTGGTGTAGCGTCTGGAAAAGCAATGTTAGCAGCTATGGTTTTAGGGGCAGAGGGCGTGCAAATTGGTAGCTTATTTGCGGCAACCATAGAATCATCTGCACATCAGAATTTTAAAGATAGCATTATTGCTGTTAAAGAAGGAGATACCAAGTTAACCTTAAAAGAGCTAGCTCCGGTTAGGTTAATAAAAAATTCATTTTATAATCAAATAGAACAGTTGTATCAAAACAATACAAGTAAACAAGAATTAAAAAATTTGTTAGGTAAGGGGAGAGCTAAAAAAGGAATTTTTGAAGGAGATATAGAAAATGGTGAGCTAGAAATAGGCCAAATAGCAGGTGTAATTGATAAAATATTGCCGGTTAAAGCAGTTTTTAAAGAAATTATTGATGAGTTTAATACTGTTAAAGCCTTTGTTTATAGGCTTTAACAAAGTTAATTTAAAGAAAATCAATAATTTATGCCTGTTTTGGAGTAATTGGTCTTATATTTGTAAAACTATATAACGTTGCTAATAATTAAATTAGCGGCACAATAATTTTTTATAATGAATAAAGGTACCGTAAAATTTTTCAATGAGTCTAAAGGATTTGGATTTATCACTGAAGAAGGAACAAACAAAGAACATTTTGTACATGTGTCAGGATTAGTTGACGAAATTCGTGAAAACGATGAAGTTGAATTTGACTTACAAGATGGAAGAAAAGGATTAAACGCAGTAAACGTAAGAGTATTATAATATATATTTATTACTAGTTAAATTTTTATCTAAAAGCCTATCAAA